>JARRQQ010000402.1:0-4775 GCA_037381725.1 Sedimentisphaerales bacterium | reverse complement strand
GACCAGCCCCAGAAATCGAGAGATCTTGCTTTTGAGCAGCAGCATTTCGACGGATTGTTTTTCTGACAATGTAACCGAATGCAGGTACTCCAACGTGTTCAGAGCTTCAACAAAGTGCTCTTGCTCTATGTGACTGCGGACGAGCGCCGCGACGGCCTCGACGTACTGCCCTCTCGGACTGGTCTCGACCAGCACATGCTGAAACGCTTCGCACGCCTGCTCATACTTTCCCAATGCCAGGTTAGTCTGACCGAGCTGGACCCAGGCCGAATACAGGTTGCTCCCCCGGCCCGGTCCCACCAGACCGATGTAGCGCGTTAGCCATCGGGCGGCGTCCTCATACGCCTTTGTCTCGTAGAAACAGCGAGCTGCCCTGAGTGCCGCAAGCGTCTTCAGTTCCGGCGAAAATCCGGAATCGTGAACCACCTGGTATAATCGCGCGGCTTCTGCGTTGAGTCCCGCCTTCATCGTGGCATCGGCGAGATGCCAGTACGCCTGTTCATAGATTTCAGTCTCAGGATACTGCTCAATGAGCTGTTTCAAGTCTCCCCTCGCCCCTTGATAATCGCGTAAAGCCGACTTCAGGTTGCCCGACCGCAACAAAGCATAGGCCGCCAGCGTCGTTTGAGAAAAGCGATTAGCCACCAATTTGTATTCCGCCAATGCCTGCGTCGGCTGTCCCATTCGAGATTGCAGCAAGCCCGTCACGAAGTGAGCGTTGCCGAGCCGCTTATCTTCGTAGAAGGTCAGAATGAACGTCTGCCACAGCGAAATCGCCTGTTGACCGATTAAGGACAGGTATCCGTCCAAAGATGAATACTCCGTTGGGTCATAAATGGTCACGGCGAGTCCGTTCGGATCATCCTGCACACAGGCGAGTAGGCCGGCGCACCCGACGGCCGTCAGGACCACCTGGCGTGACGTCGCCGCGGGAAGATACAAAGTGACGGCTCTCTGCCGTCCGGCCTCATGGGCGGAATTCAAGTCGGGCGCCGCTTTGAGAGCCCAATGGACGTCGAGACCCGCGACGCCGGCGAACTTGCCCAGCAGTTCCTCCAGCGGCGCCCCGGAGGAGATCACGGACCACCGAGGCGGTTCACTCGGATACTCGACTCTCCGAATAAGCGGTTCAAGTAACGCCTCGTCCATCCGGTCAGAACCGGAGTTCAGGAATCTCCTCAGCTCCACCCCGTCAAAGGCGTCAAAGGGGCGGCCGGATGTGTTGGGCTTGCCCCACAAGTCGCCGGGCAGATTCGCATCCACGTTGCTCAGCAAGAGAACGCGACGACTGAGGCATTCGGCAATCAGAAAGTGACAATCTGACTCGAATGACGACGCCCAGCTATCGTCGAAGCCGACAGCTCTCACGAGCGCCAGTGCGTTGTACGCCCTGGTCCCCGCCGTCAGAAATCGTTTTCTTTGGATCTCCAACAAACCAAGCTGGTAATTGGCTATGACCCTGACGGGGAGCGAGCCGCTTTGACAAACCGACGCCAGCATCCGGCTCGCCTGCGCCCAGTCTTCAGCCCGCTTCGCACACAAGGCCATTTCCAATTGGAGGTAATCTCTCAGCAAGTGATCGCCCGCAGGCAATGCCGGTAGAAGCAGCTCATACGTCGAGTAGGCTCTTCGGTAATCGCCCTGCCGGTAGAACCGGCGAGCGGCTTCTATCGAGCGAGGCCGCGCTGGAAAGACCGCGAGCATCGGCTCTTCGCCCTGCTGCTCCTCCACCTGCGAAGAATCAGCGACTGCCGGCTGGGGCGCGCGTGGCTGCCGCGCAGTCCTCTCGACTGGGTCGGCGTTGACCTGAGATGCACCCGCCACCGGTTTCACTGGAGATTTCAGTAGCACGTAGACAAGCATCGACGCGACAACAACAACGCCAACAACAATGACTTTTTGAATGAATGAAAGCCGGGCATATCGGACGGCCCGTCGAGACCGCTGGCCCGGAGAGTCAGCCGCTTCCATGCCGGGATTGCCGATCGAGTATGCAGACAGAACATCCGTCAGGTCCGCGCCGGCCTGGCTCCGGGGCGGATGGCTCGCGCTACCGTCTTTGCGCTTCACGCCGGAGAACTGATCCGTCAGACGCTCCCGTCGATCGGTGCTCGTGGTCCGTCGCTTGTCTGCCGAGTCCCGGCCCGTCAGCCCGTCCTCATTCAACCGGAGATTACCGGACTGATTGGAATCCTCCTGCCCAACAGGCGTCGCATGCTCCGGCGAGGTCTCGGGAGCAATCTGAGGTTCCTGTTCGGGCGCAATACCTGCGGGCAGATCCTGGTCCGACTGCACCTCAAAGCCGCCGGTGTCTACAGCTTTCTTGTCTTCATCTGGCGTCATGAATTTCAACCTCGCCCTTGCAACATGCGGGCGACCCGTCGCCAATGAGAATATAAGGACGTACTTCCAAACACCCATCCGAGTAATAGCAATACCTGTGCCAGAACCAGTCACTCGCGGTTCGGCGGTCGTGAGTCGACGGTCGGCAAAAAGGAGTTTCAGGATTCTATACGGGTGGATAGATTTTCTGACAATGCGAATGGGCCCACGCTTTGTCAACATGCTGAGATGGAGGTGGGCGAGGCCAAGGTCCTGCTCGGTTCTCCGTGCGCGGAGTTTTTCGTTGTGCTGGAAGTCTTTCCGATCTTGTACTGCTTGACCTTGGCGTACAGCGTGGCTCGGGTGATGCCCAACAGGGCGGCCGCTCGCGTCTTCTGCCAGCCAGTCTCCTGCAAAGCGCGGAAGATGAGCTCTCGTTCGGCTTTTGCCAGAGAAAAACCCTTGATGAGACCACTTGCGGGATTGTCGGACGCCTGGCCGCACTCGGTCGAGTTGATGACGATGGCATTCAAGCCGATTTGACTTGTCGTTTCCAGCAGGATGGCTCTTTCGATAACGTTGCGCAGCTCGCGCACGTTGCCGGGCCAGTCGTGCCTTTCCAGTGCGTCGAGGGCCAGTTTGGTCAGGGAGTGCACCGCGTCGCGCTTTTCCGGGCAGATTGTCGAGGTCTCAAGGAAGTGCTCGGCCAGAAGCCTGATGTCCTCTCTTCGTTCCGCTGACCTTAGCGGCGCGAGAACGATTGGACTAACGTCCAAGCGGTAGTAGAGATCACGCCGGAATCGATTAGCCTGGACCTCACTCCCAAGATTACGGTTGCTCGATGCGATGATCGTTGCGTTGCACGGAGTGTTCTTGATGCCTCCGACCTTCCGAAAGGATTTTTCCTGAAGCACGCGGAGCAGCTTGGCCTGCAAGTCCATGGGCATCTCGGAAATCTCGTCGAGTAACAACGTGCCGGCGCCGGCCACTTCGAGAAGCCCCGTCTTGTCACGATCGGCCCCCGTAAAGGCGCCTTTGACATGACCAAACAGCTCGCTCTCCAGAAGGGACGCGGTCAAGGCGGCGCAGTTGACGGCGACGAAAGGCTCGTTCGGATGCCTTAGTGTGTGGATAGCTTGCGCCGCCAGTTCCTTGCCCGTGCCCGTTTCTCCGACGATCAAAATCGGATTGCAGCAGCTCCGCGCCACAAGCCGGATCATTTTGAGCATATTGAGAATGGCCCGACTCTTGCCGACCATGGACACAGAGCGGCACAATTCGTCTGCAAAAAAGCGGTCTTCGCCTCGCTCGCAATCAGTCAGACCCGTCTGAAGACGGCTGGCGTCGTCTTCTGTATGGGACTTGGAGTCACCCGCCGCATCCACCGGTGAGGGCCGGTCGGCGTCTACGGAGTGCGACCTCGCACTCCCGCACGCCGATTCTATGTCCCTTATGATCCGGGCCAGCCGATCACGATCTGTTCTTCCCTCCAGGAAGTGATAACCTTTCACCTTTCCGAACTCCCGGGTTAGGTGCTCACTACTTCCGTTGCCCCCAACTACCACGACAGGTACACCGCTGGCGCTCTTATCGGCCTTTCTTAGAAAATCGTGAATGCCCGTTGGATCCCAATGATAGTCGTAGAGAATCAGGCTCGCATTGATCCTGTGCGCCATTTGCAGAGCATCGGACGGATCATCCGCCCCAAAGACTTCACGCGCGTGCTCTTGTGCGAGTTGCTGGACATCCGCATCTCTTGTCACCGTGACGACTCTGTCCAAACTCACTTCTCTCTCAAAACAACGATCCCCATCCCTGAGATTTCTTGGTCTACCTATAGTAGCTTATGACGGCGTCCGAGGTTTCCTTGCTATAAGACATTCAATGGCATAATCGACAGAGAATCGCATACAACTTTAACTTTTTTTATTGGACGGGCCAATAATGTCACGGACTCCATGACACTTCCTAACGCCGGAAAGGCACGCGAAGCGTTATAGGACATCCAGTGGTTGTGAGCCACGGCAACCTCTTCATAAAGTATGAAACAGAGAAACAAAAATCGCTGTTGAGGACCAGCTTTTTATTGGACGTGATGGACGAGCGCGGCGAGATCCGATGAGGACAAGCTGATTCTCGGCGCAGCGATTGGGTCACGTCGGCAAAAACTTCCGGCGTTCGGAAAAAATATGTCAGACGGAAAGACGGTGTCAGACGGCGCCATCCGATTCTTTCAGTTTTTCGATCATGCTAACACCCGTCGAAAGGCAGGGTTGCGTACTCACGGGCCAGTAACGCTCCTTCGCTGGCACGACAATTGCTACTCTTTTTTGGCTGTGTACATGGAGCCGCACTTCGATGCGAACCAAAGACATCGGAGCTACAGAAACGCGATCGTAAAATTGTTGAAGAAAGAGGCATAAACAGAAATGAGTGAATCGGCGACCATAAGC
>JARRQQ010000401.1:0-4775 GCA_037381725.1 Sedimentisphaerales bacterium | reverse complement strand
ACCGTAGGAACCAAGAAAAGACAATCAAATAAAGGCGTCAACGCGATCACATTGTGCCTTAGCCTCTCCAAGCGTCTTCAACAGCTTCTTGCTGGCCCTACTAATGTCACATCGCCGTTTTTGGGGCTGCAAAGGTCATTTTTCACAGGACGAGCCGGGCACAATAATTCCTGTAAAGTTAGCACAGACTCGTAAAAAATCACTATTTTAGCCTCTTGTGAGAAAGTGAAGGGGAGAACATATTTCGCGGCCAGCCCCATCCCATGAGGCCTGGCCGCTCAAGCCAGGGGAGGTTGAAAATGTCAGATGTTTCAATACGGACGATGCTCTTGGAATTCGTCGATTCCAACGGCGCAAGCCATATCCGGGAGATGCACATAGAAATACTACGGCAGAAGCCAGGTACACCAGAGCATACAATCAGGGCGAGACTTTCTGAGGCTGTTTCAGATGGTCTACTGGATAGGTTGGGGGATGGCTTCTACGATGTCTACGCCGAAGATGAAGATATGACTTCTGTTGTCTCATACCCAAACCGCTGCCAGCTCTTTGGCGACAATCGCTATAGAGGCAATTGCGACGGAAGATTGATTAAGGACCTTGTACTTAGATATCGGGCAAGACAGGTTGCTGACCCAATGCAAGGATCCGGCACAAGCAGAGACGTTGTCGAGGGGCTGAACAAGTACAAGAAGACCGGTATCAGCTACTGGGGTGGTGACCTTCGGGAAGGTTTTGATTTGACCAAGCAAGACTTGCCGGGCACGTTTGACTTTGTGTGGATACACCCACCGTACTGGAACATCATCCGGTACAGTAGTGGCAACCCGGATGACTTGAGCAATTGCGAAAGCTACGAGCAATTCAGAAGACTCCTGATGGTTTGTCTGAAGCGGTGCTACGAAGCCTTGGAGATTGGCGGGCGACTCGCAGTGCTAATCGGAGATGTTCGACGATGCGGAAAATACACGCCCATTGTCAAGGACGTGCTCAATTTTCCGATGGGCGAAATCCGAAGCATCATAATCAAAATCCAGCACAACTGCACCAGCGACCGCAAGCGGTACGGTAAGATGGAAGATGTCCCGATCAGACACGAGTACTGCGTGATCTTCAAAAAGCCGGTCGTTGCGACCTTGTCTTGTGGATCTGAGCCCAAAAAGAAAGCCGCCAATGAATGACGGCTTTCGTACTTTGCACACGCTACTGGTGTGACTATTTCTTTTTCTTCTTAGCCTTCTTCTTTGTTGCTTTCTTCTTTGCTGCCTTCTTCTTTGCCATGCTTGTACCTCCATGCAAAATGGGGTTGATGCGGACTCCTTCCACGAGTCCTGTTTGCGTGAATTGTGGCTGGTCGGGAGAATGGTTTCAATAAAATAAACTGGAGATTGAAAAATTTTTTCGGGCCGCAAGTGCGCTGTCGCGCGCAGGTTATGCTATTTGACGCGATCTTCGTACGGAAAAAGACTTGCGCTTCACGATGTCACGCGCTACCATCGATGTTGGTAAAGATCAATTTCTTGGAAAGGGTCTATGATGAATCTGACGATTAGGAAAGTGGTTGTGTTGGGATTGATCGGAATGATCTTCCTGACAGCCAACATCTTGGTGGCGGCGAAATGGATTAGCGACACGGGGATCGCGGAGAAGGCTGGCTGGGTGCGTAGAGAGTTTCTGACCGGGACCGCAATCGCGGTGATTCTGGTCTTGCTTTTGCTGTTAGTGAGTCCAAAAACAAACGGCAGCAGGACAGTTGGCTTCACAGGAAGGTGTCCGGTCTGCGACAAGAGGCTGATTGGAAACCCGAGCTATTGCAGCGAGTGCGGGTCGAAACTTTGATGTCTGTACCGGGTCAGCGGCGTCAAGATAGCCAAGTGAAAAACTACAACCGGACTACAACCGACAGATGGGATATCGGCCACTGAATGAGATATTCGACATTCGTTAAGCTCTGTAAAGGGAGATATTTAGGCCGAAAGCAAATTTTGCAACAGAATTACAAAACCAGAGCTCTACCGTTGAGCTACGTTGGCGCTCAGACAGACCAGACGTTACTCTAAGGCCGGCAGACCAGGATTGCAAGGAAGATAGGGCCGGATCGGGCGACTTTGGCTTAATTCGATGCCTCCAGATAAGACTTGCACGATTCGAATCCACTCGATAAGATAGGCAACTGAATTGGCAACCAGTTGGATGTTGTCCTTATGATTTTATCATGTACCACTAGTTAAGGAGCCAAGATCATGTCAAACATCACACGTCGTCAGTTTCTGAAAAGTACGGCTGTCGTTGGAGCTGCGTCCACGATCGCCTTCCCGAGCCTCATCCGGGCCCAAGGGCTCAATGAGAAGCTCCAGGTGGGATTCGTTGCCGCCAGCGGACGGGCGGGAGCTCACACGAGCTTTTGCCACGACGCGGGCCTTCAGTGCGTCGCCTTTGCGGAGGTCGACAAGGATCGGTGGAACGGTGTCCACGGAAAGAAAGGCTGGGAGAGCGCAGCCGGATATCAGGATTGGCGGAAGGTCTTCGAGAATCACGGCAAGGAGATCGACGTGGTGTTCGTGGCGACGCCGGACCATAGTCATTTTGCCCCGTCAATGACCGCTGTTTCGATGGGCATTCATTGCTACACGGACAAGCCCCTGACCTGGTCGGTTCGTGAAGCGCAATTGCTCGCGGCCGCCTACGCCAAGAATACGAAAGTCGTCACGCAGATGGGCAACCAGGGCCACGCCGGTGAAGGCTGGCGGCTGGCGTACGAATACGTCAAGGCCGGCGCGGTCGGCGACATCAAAGAGTTCCATACCTGGACGAATCGTCCGATCTGGCCGCAGGGCGGCGATCGGCCCAATTGGTCCGACCCGGTGCCGAACTCGCTGGATTGGGACGCGTGGATCGGCCCGGCCCCGATGCGCCCCTACGCCGTGTACCACGAGGACGTACCGTACCGCCACAAGGGCGACGGCGTATATCATCCGTTCGCTTGGCGCGGCTTTGTCGATTTTGGCTCCGGCGCACTGGGCGACATGGCCTGTCATACGACCGACGGCATCTACGCAATCATGAAACCGGGCTACGCGGCCACCGCTGAGCCGTTCATCATGACTGGGCCTGTCAAGGATCAATTCCCAGCCGGCATGGTCATCAAGAGCACGTACCGCGCCAAGAACGGTCGGCCCGGGTTCAAGACCTTCTGGTACGAAGGTAAGGACGGAGTCGGGAGGCCTTACATGCCGGACACCCCGGAGGAGCTGGAAGTCGACGGTCGCAACCTACCGAGAACGGGGAACTTGATTATCGGCACCAAGGGCAAGATGCTCGTCATTGGTGATTACTGGAACACCCCGATGATTATCCCGGAAGCGCGGCGCAAAGAATTCGGTCGTCCGCCGCGTCTGCTGGAGCGCTCGCCCGGGCATCACGAGGAATTCCTCATGGCCTGCAAGGGCGAGAAGCCGCGTGAATTCAGCCAGTCCAATTTCGGCTACTCGGGCCCCATGGCCGCGAATATCCAACTCGGCAACCTCTGCGCCCGCGCGGGAAAGAAGCTTGAGCTTAACGAAGCTGGCAAGATCATCAGCGATCCGAAGATCAACGACCTGGCCTGGCGCGAGCCGCGCGATGGTTGGGGACCGCTGGAGATGAAGGTCTAAGCGCATTGCGAAGTATGAAGCCTCATGCCGGTTGTCGGACTGGTTTCGGTAGCCGGTAATGGGTGGTGGAGATGAGGTTAGGAAATGGATTAAACTGTTAGCAATGGGGTGTGAGTGGCCGGAGCGCAGGTGCCGGCCACTACACCCCTTACTATTTAATTCACTGCTCTGCCTTTGTCCTCACTGCCTCGATCACTACCTTGCCGACCCACACAATCGAGCGCAGACGTCATGAGAACAACGAAAACCCTGTCGCAGCGGCTGCGCACACGCGCACTTTTCTTCATATTCTTTGTCTCGGTACTGTCCGTCGCCAAGGCCAAAAGCCCCGAAGCTCCATCTGGCTTGACGTGCGAACTAATGGCCCGAACGGAGTTAACGGCTATCTGTGACCCGCGACCCGAGTTCGGCTGGGTCGTGAATTCTCCGCTGCCCGATGACACTCAAAGCGCCTATCAGATTCTGGTCGCTTCAGGAAGCGCGACTCTAGAGAAGGGCGTCGGCGACCTCTGGGATACGGGCAAGGTGGCATCGGCGCAGCAAACCAATGTCGAATATGCCGGTCAGCCGTTAGCTTCCAACAAGACGTACTTCTGGAAGGTACGCACCTGGAACGGCAACGGTGAAGTGAGCACTTATTCTCAGGCTCACACGTTTCGTACTGGTGAACTGAGCGATTCCTATGCGACGACGCGTTATCCTCTCGTCGAGACGCAAGTCAAGCCGGTCAGGGTTGTTCGCAAAGCCGACGGGTACTACTTCATCGACTTCGGCAAGGACGCTTTCGGGACGATTTCTTTGACCTTGACGAGTCCGACGGCGGGCCGACAGGTGGAGATTCACCTGGGGGAGGTTCCGGCCGGAGAAGACAGTATCAACCGCAAGCCCGGAGGAGCGCGCCGATATCGCGTGATGACGCTGAAGCTCGACGAAGGAACCCACACGTATCGAGTCGCGATCACCCCGGACAAACGAAACACCGGGCCCAACGCGATCAAAATGCCTGGCTACACGGGCGAGGTCATGCCGTTTCGCTATTGTGAGGTCGTGAATAGCCCGTCAGCTCTCGATTCGTCGAATATTCGCCAGATCGCCGTGCACTATCCCTTCGACGACGACGCA
>JARRQQ010000400.1:0-4777 GCA_037381725.1 Sedimentisphaerales bacterium | reverse complement strand
TGTTCGTCTATGTTTGCTGTCTCTTTGAAACGCTTGTCTGCCGATATTACCGATGCTGGGGACATCAAAGTCATATGTCAAAATAGCCTCCATACTTTCCTTGGCAAATAGCAGATAGCAGTCAATGCCATACTGGGCTGCTTTATCGATATTCCGCTTCGCCTGCTCAGCTTCCGCCCTTGCCCGCTCGGATCCTTCAACATATCGCAAGTTTACATGATCTATAAAAACAAGTTCAGTAAAAGGTTTGTAAGGTCTGGGATCTGCATCTCTGGCTGGAGCGAAAGCACATGAGATCAGGTAAGGAAATAGGACAAGCAATAAAGGTTTCTTTTTGATATGTATACTCCTATGAGTCTAATGTTTTCAACATCTTAGTAAGTTTTTGGATTTTCGCAAGAGTTCACATTCTTTCGCGTTGGACTAAGCGGCTTGCTGATCATAATAACATCAGGGCCCGGCATAATCGACGTGTTGGTTTCATTGCCGGTGTTCTCCTTTTACTCCTCGGCTCCGTGCTTGCGGAGCAGTTCGACGATTTCAGCCTTGCCTCCTTTCTTGGCCGGTGATAAAGGCGTTGCTGTCCACTTCACCAACTCATGCGTATGGATATTCAGGCCGTCCACAAACAACGGCGTGTGCTTCGGCCCATACGTATCCCGGCCCAACTTGAGCACATTATCTGCGAAGGTGCAGATAGTGTCGAGGTATCGGTTGGCGTCGGATGGGTCGGAGGTTTCAGTAGCCTGGCAAATGGGGAGATGGGAAAGAAGCAATATCGCGATTATGAGCCGATGTGCACGTTGTTGTGTCATATTCTAACCTCCCGAGTACTGAGCCAAGGCGTTCATATTACGAAGATTAAGCGAGGTCCGTTGGTGTGTATTATATCCTAAGATATGAATTTCCGCAAATGCGATGAAAGCGCCCATCGGCTACACGATGTGTCCGCCGCGGTTTTCTGTCAAGAATCTCCTCCTGGCTGTCGAGAATAAGGGCGAAGTGGTTATTCCTTAGCTCCGTGTTTCCGCAGCAGTCTGGCGATTTCGACATGGCCTTTGTTATTTGCAATGCGTAAGAGCGTGACACCATCATCGGTTCTTACATTTATGTCAGCTCCCCTGTTTATGAGCAATTCTGCTACACCCTTGTGGCCGCTGGCAACCGCATTCGTCAGGGGTGTCCAATTCCCCTTGTTCTTTGCATTGATGTCAGCACCACTGTCTAATAGTAGTTTTGCGATGTCGCTCTGGCCAGTTCCGGCAGCAGTATGCAATGGCGTCTGGCCGCTATTATTCTTTGCGTCTATATCGGCCCCCTTGTTTATAAGGTACTCTGCAACCTCTTTATGGCCTGTGGAGGCCCAGTGCAATGCTGTCGTCCCATCTGGCGTTTTTGTATTAATATCCATACCCTTGGATTCAAACGATTTGATTTTCTCCAAATCACCAGCAGCAGCACAATCGTAAAGTGTCAGAATCTCTCTTGTGTCACCCGATTGATTTGCATACTGGTGTAAAAGCTCAACAATTTCAGTATGACTTTTCTCTTTGGCAATTCCTAAGGCGGTACGGCCATGTCTACTTTGTGCTCTAAAGTCGGCCCCTTTGGTAAGAAGCAGTTCCACCATTTTTGTTTGACCAGATGCGGCAGCAAGATGCAGTGGCGTCAGACCATTTCTATCCGTAATGTTTACGTTAGGCATTTTGGCAATAAGCATCTCTGCGACATCTATTAGCCCAGTCTTCGCAGCAAGATGTAGAAGCGTCACGCCGTTTCTGTCTTTAATGTTTGTATCTGCCCCTTTGGCAATAAGCATCTCTGACACATCTTTGCTACCTTTGTCAATAGCCACGTATAACGGTGTTTCACCTCTCCACTTGGCATCAATCTTGGCTCCTTTGGTGATAAGTAGTTCTGCGATATCCCGGCGCCCCCTGTTAGCAGCACAATGAAGGGGTGTCCAAGTGCCTGCATTGACATCGGCCCCTCTAGCGATGAGAAATCTGATGACGTCCAAACGCTCTTTCTCTATGGCAGCCTTCAGTGCGGTATGGTCACCTGAATTAATATCGGCACCTTTGGCAAGAAGCAACTCAATCATTTCCAGGCTGCTGGCGTAAGGTGCCTGCTGTAATGCTGTCCAGCCGCTGCCATTATCGATTTTCGCTCCTTGCTCTATGAGGTATTCAGCCATGGCTATATCATCTTTATCAACCGCCACGTACAAGGGTGGCCATTGCCCCGCATTGACATCGGCACCCGCTTTAACGAGGAGCTTGACCACTTCCATTTTGCCTGAACCGGCTGCATAATATAAAGGGGTGTTATCCACATTCCATAATGGTTTTTCTTCCTCTTCTTCTTTTGTATTGATATCGCCCCATTTGGCGTTGATGTCAGCGCCTTGGGCGATAAGTCGCTTGACTTCAGCAATATCACCCTTCTCTGCGGCCTTGAACAATGATCGATTCTTCTTTGCTTGTTGCACACGTTCTATCATACGTTTTGTTGATTCGATGATGGTGCTCGTCGGATACTCATCGAGAACCGTCTGAAATGCAGATAATGCATCATCAAAATGTCCCATCTCGAAGTATGATTGTCCTATCCAATATTGTGCATTCCAGGCAATTTTGCTCTTAGGTGACGAACTAATTACCTTCTCGTATTCGACAATCGCAGCACTGTAATCGCCACGTTTGACTAATTCATTTGCTTTTTCGAGGTGTTGTTCAGCCTCTGTGTTGGTCCCTGAAGCGGCATTGGCATATGGTAAAATAGACAGCCATAGGAGCATTGCCAAAAACAGACATACTGTCATTGAAGTTGAGCCTATCCTCTTCATTTCTGTCTCCTTTCATTTCCTGCATTGATCGATTGCGCCACTTTCATCAATTGAGTCATGTCATCATTACCGATCAGAACATAAGATAGGGCGTCATCCCGCCATGCAAGAATAGTCCCTCCCACTTGCCCCTTATTGCGATATAAAGCGTATTCTCTGAAGTCTTTTGCCTCAAGGCCACGCTGTCCGTCTAAAGGCTGTTCAAACAATGATAGAGTCTCTATACCGTCTGTATAAAGCAAATGCAGGGCATCTCGGCCCTCAATCCTTCCTATTTGATCCAGCCTATAACCGGGATCAAGCCATGATGGTGAGACTAGGGTAAATTCAAAGGTCTCCCTCGCTTTAGAGAGTGTCAGTGCATGTCCATTCGAAATTGCCGGATTTTCAGGCGAACTGTTTTCACGTTGTGATAATGGTCCTCTGACAATTATACCAGGATACATACCCTCTGGCTGATCATCAAGAATTTCATAATATAGAATATCATGCTGACTAACGCGCAACTGTAATGGTTGTGGTGAGGATGGACTCAAAGAGGCGTGTCGGGCAACAACATCCTGGTGTTCTCTCAGATATAGGTTGATGGTGGCTGAATCGCCAGTATCAATAGTAGCCGCATCACGTTGGGCCAGCTCATCTCGCAGGTCAATGACTTTCATGGATAGAACAAAGCAGGCTAGCCAGGAGGAAATGACAAGAAATAATACGGCCAAGCGACCCACTTTGGTCCTCAATGCGATTCCCCATATTGTCAACTCAAATGGATCGGATCTCTGGTTTCGCATTCTTTCATAGACCAACAAGGCCGCATTTAAAATCTTGCTGTTTTTCTCCGAACTAACGGAGACTTTGGACTCTTCAAACAAATCTCTGATTTCTTCGGGAGGTCTCATTGTCTCATCTCACTTCTCAATGACGATCTCAATTTTGCAATTCCATATCGGTATCTACTTTTAACCGTATTCAGTGAAATGTTCAGCGATTTCGCTATTGCCCCAAATCTCATTTCTCCCTGAGTATGCAATACAACAACTTCTCGTTGCTCCGCAGGTAGCTCTGTTAGTACTAGAGCTATTCCTCTCAACTGATCACTCAAGATGATACCATTAGTTGGATCATAGAGTGTTGATGGAATTTGTTCAGCTTCCTCTAAGCTGGAAAATTTGCGTTTCTTTGAGCGAATATGATAACGCACACGATTTGCGACACATGTTGCCAAGTATCCATTTAGGCTCCCGGTTAGAGAAAAACCATCTAAATGCTCTGCAAAATAGACAAACGTATCCTGCACCGAATCTTCCGCAATGTTCACATCATTCGAAAGAGCAATAGCCAAAACCAAGAGACGGTCTCTATACTTCTCATAAATTCTACAAAAAGCGGCACGGTCTCCGTGTCGCGCCCCAGAGACCAAATACCTATCTGCGATTGGGCCCACTTTATTACTCCGTAGCAAACAGTCGTCATTAATATAGCACCGCAAATAGCCATTAGGGTCTAAAGAAAACCATTTTTTCTACCAGATAATTCTCTTCATAGGAACTGCCTCCCAACAGTCACGGGGGAGGGGGTAAACAGAGAATGGGAAGAACGGCAGAGTACGACTCGGCCTCGTGCTCAAGAAAGGACTGACATAACGGTATAACGGATGTACCTATCTACCCGGACCATTCCGCCTCCATGCTATTCTGTGATAGACAGGGCCAGATTACCGATGTTGATGCGATCTACGCCGCTAGGGGACCAACGGCTTGTCCTGTCCGAAGGTCACTATCTCACCGCATTTTTGATAAGAAAAACGGGGATCTGTCAACCCCGAGCCACTCCATTTCATGCGATTCTGCTGCAAATCTGTTGCAAACGGTGACATCAGCGGAGGAGCAAAAAATGTAAGTCCTGAAACAACAGATGATTACAAACACGCCC
>JARRQQ010000399.1:0-6830 GCA_037381725.1 Sedimentisphaerales bacterium | reverse complement strand
ACTCGCCGAGCAACTTCCAATCTCGGTTAGAAACACAGGCGTTATGTGGAATAAGGCCGATTCCACAGTTGATCCGGGACATCAAACGGGAGGGATGTGTGATCTTGGGACAGTACCCTTTGATCCGGCAGTGGTAAATGCCTCTCAAGATAATAAATCAATTTTCGAGTTGGATGAAAATAATGCCGCCATGTCAGCGATAAAGGAGCTTCTCGGCAACAGTCTTGCAAAGCTCAAGGTGGGCAGCGCTTGATCAATGAATGAAGTTTAGGAGCCAATTGGAGGTCCAATAATGCCAGTTCCGAAAGTTGTGGATAGTTTTACCGGCTCAGTCAACCGTCTTGTTTTGGGAGCAACCGCCGAGAATGGGGGTACTCGAGGTAATACCGTAACCGTTGGTGGGGCGCAGAACATTGTCTATGGCGGAACGTCGAAAGATGCGGGTGAGAAACCGGTTGTAGCCATGGACGTTCTCGATACAGCGCCGGAGGATTGGCCGGATGTGCTTTCGGAACAATTCGAGAATGTTCTGGATAGACCAGCCGACTGGGCGAAGAAATGTGTGGAAGAATATGGTGCCGATCTGATCTGTATTAAATTCGATGGCATTCATCCCGACAAGGCCGACAAAGATGCAGCACACGCCGTCAGAGTCACGGAATCCGTACTCGGAGCAGTAGGTGTCCCTTTGGTGTTGTGGGGTAGCGGCAACGATGAAAAAGACAATGCCGTGATGCCCAAAGTAAGTGAAGCCGCCAAGGGCCAGAAGTGTCTTGTCGGGACGGTGACCGAGAACAACTACAAATCACTGACAGCCATCGCGCTTGCCGACGGCCACTGCCTCGTCACCGAAGCCCCCCTGGACATAAATATCGCTAAGCAAGTGAACGTTCTCATTTCAGACATGGGATTTCCATTGGAAAGAGTCGTGACGTTTCAGTCAACCGGAGCTCTGGGTTATGGGATTGAGTATGCTTACTCGATCCAAGAACGCCAGCGCCTGGCGGCCCTTGGGGGCGATAAGATGATGGCTATGCCGGCCATATGCGACGTGGGATATGAATCGTGGCGCTGCAAGGAGGCCAAAATGACAGATAGTCCCGGCTGGGGAGATATAAGCGAGAGAGGACCCATGTGGGAGGCTGCGACGGCTGTCTGCTTGTTACAGGCGGGGGTGGATATCATCCGTATGCGACATCCCAAAGCCGTTGGCATCGTGAAGAATTTCATTGATGAGTTGTGGGATGGCCGGGAGTAAATCGGGCATGAATTGAAACGGGTCCACAAAATGGGAAAGGTTCTGGCATGATACTGATTGGAGAAAGAATCAATGGTATGTTCAAGAATGTCAAGCAGGCGATCGCTGACAAAAATAAGAAGGATATTCAGGAGCTTGCCGTAAAGCAAACGCAGGCGGGAGCTACATACCTGGATGTTAACGTCGGTACGGCGGCTGCCGACCAGGAAGGCACAATGGCGTGGCTTGTTGAGACGATACAGGAAGTCTGCTCCTCCCCGTTGAGCTTGGATTCACAAAAGCCAAGTGTGATCGCAGCGGGACTGAAAGTTGCGAATACCGAGAATGGCATTATATTGAACTCAACACCTTTGAACAAAAAGAGCGATGAGGAGATATTCGACAAGTACGTGGAAATGGCCAATCAAGCGGGGCCGAAAGCAAGTATCATCGCATTGACGATGGATAAGAATGGGGTGCCTCAAGATATTGACACGCGAGTTGCCATCGCTGCCGATATCGTCTCGAAGGCGATGGAAGTCGGCTTCGATGGTCAGAGCTTGTCGAACCTGTCCCAGGGCGCGAGTGCAAGGAGCCTGATCAATCGTATCTTCCTGACCATGGCAATATCGAGAGGACTGGATTCGGCTATCGTGGATGTCTTTGACCAGGATCTTATGAACGCTGTCGCTACGGCCGAGATGCTCATGAATAAACAGATTTACTCGGACAGTTTCCTGAAAGTTTATTCGACCAGTGCGACCTGATCTGGAAACGGGCACGACAGATGGAGAGTAACGTATGATTATGGCGTTTTGTTGAGGCATCACAGATATGAGTGCACATGTTTTTCCAGTGCTGATGAGTGTCTTAAGAAGCTCAGTGAAGTCAACCAGGATTATACCCAGGGTTGTGATCTGCTGATAACCGACGTGAAAATTCCGGGAAAGGATGGAATTGAGTTACTGACTGAAATACGGGCAGCAATTCCGTGGCTACCTGTTGTGGTCATGTCGGCGTATGGAGATATCCCGATGTCTGTGAAAGCCCTGAAGGTCGGTGCCTTTGACTTTGTTGAAAAGCCGCTTGATGAGAAAAAGCTACTCGAGGTCGTCGAATCTGCACTTTTGAAAGAGTCCGCGTGGAAGGATCCCTTGCAAGGTAAACCACTTACACGGGCAGAGCGAATCGTACTGCGTCTAATTATGGAAGGAATAGGCAACAAAAGAATAGCCTATATTTTGGAACGTTCCGAACGTACAGTTGAGGTGCATCGCAGTCGCATTATGCGTAAATTGGGTGTCGATAATGTTGTTGACTTGGTCCAACGGGCCACAGCGATGGGGTTCAAGAAATAGAGAACCCTCTGCTATGGAAGAAACAACTAACGCCTGAATTCCCCAAGTAGTCCACGGCGGACAGGTGGCTAGATAATACACGATGCAGAATTTCTGGAGGTTATTCAATTCAAGATGGAACAGGTCATTCAACTACGACACCATGCAACAGAAAACCGAAGCAATGTTTATGATGGTGATCGGGAAATGCCGGGCAGAGAAATAGACGCTGATAGAATCGCAAAAGCTGTTAGTGAAATCCTAACTGCGGTCGGTGAAGACACGAATCGCGAAGGGTTGAAGCGCACACCTGAAAGAGTCGCAAGGATGTACGTCGAACTCCTGGCCGGCGTGCGAGAGGATCCCAAAATACATCTTCGTGGTGTCTTTGCTGAAGACTGCGATGAAATTGTGCTGCTGCGTGACATTCCATTTTATAGCATCTGCGAACATCATTTAATGCCCTTTATTGGTACAGCTCACGTCGCGTATCTGCCGTCGGGGATCGTGCTTGGTGTCAGCAAGCTGGCACGTATCGTGGATTGTTTTGCGCGCCGCCTCCAAACTCAGGAAAGACTGGCCTATCAGATCGCTGATTTCATTATGTACAATCTGAAGCCCCGCGGTGTCGCTGTGGTACTGGAAGCGTCCCATACCTGCATGACGATTCGCGGCATAAAGAAGCCGGGCTCGGCCATGGTGACCTCGGCCCTTCGGGGAATCTTCAAGAAAGATCCAAAAAGCCGGAGCGAGGTCATGAGCCTCATGCATAATAATCGAATCGTATCGACTTGACACAAGTTGCCCCGGCATCGATGCCAGCGTACCCTGGATCCCTATCAAGCAAAGCAGCTTATTTTGTGGAGTGAGTTTATGCGAGACGACGCGAATATGCCATTGATGCTGTTTGTAAGACGCTGCCTCTGAGTCAGCTCAGGTTGTGTCTATCTCAGAAAAACAGGGAAGCGTAATTACAAAATTGGCCTCGTGTTCATCTTGTCCGTTTAGTTCTATCTCACCACCGTGGTCTTCTACAATATGCTTTATTTTGAGCAATTCCAGAGCTGTATCTTTACGTTTAGTCTCTTCCGTTCCACCTACCCATCGCGATCCGGCGGATAGGCTCGATAAATTCGTCGTGGGAAGACTGATGCCTGTATCACTGATCCTGAGTTGGACCAGTCCGGCATGATTTGTCACACATACTGAGATTGTCCCGTTATCGCGCGTCAACATCATCATATTCTGCAGTACGGATGTGATCATCCCTTGTATGGATGACTTGTCTCCACAAATATTATGCTCAGTACATGAAAAGTGACAGTCCAACGTGATTGGTCTTTCTTGTGCTTTTGCCTTCAGAGTATTGACAACATCGTCAACCATACGGCCTATGTGAAACGCTTCTATGTGCGTTGCACTATTGAATCTCATGCTTGCCAATTTGATGAATATTCTCATGTGGCTTGCAAACCTCTGTGTTCTGTCGTATGCTCGATTGGCAAATTCAAGTGACTGTGCATCAATCGCGCCCTTAAGTACGACAGCAAGACAGCTTTGTATCGCTGCTATGTGTCCCTTTACGTCATGAGCAAGACCAACAAAACACTTATCCATGATATGGTCTTGCTCCCCCTGTTTTGCATTATCCGGCCCATCAGAAGTGTCGGGTCGTTTCCCTTTAGCGGATATGCTCGTAGTTGTTAATATCCCCAAAAACAAGGTGGCAGTGAAAACAAAAGCAAATCCAAGCACATGGTCAGCATCTCGATAAGAACAATACTCAAGAGAAGCTTTTGGACAAAAATGAGGAATGATATCCAAATATTCGAACAGGATCATCAAGCCAAACAACAATGCCGCCAGGGTAGTTACCAGATAACTTTTCCAAACGGGCAGAAAGAAGCCTACTATCATCACGTTGAACAGGAAGAGGAAAACGAACGGGCTCTCAATGCCTCCCGAATAATGCAACACAAATGTCAGGAATAAAATATCCGGGAGTATCTGAAAATCAATTGACCGCATTAGTATCGTGTTGACAATACTTCTTCCAGAGTAACGTTTCAACAATAGTAGAACAAGGAAATTGTACGCCAACAGTAGGACGGCAAGGACATAAAGTGCACCTTCCCGTATTGTAACACCAAGAAAATCGTGCGCGACATATGTTGCCAGGACTACTAATATTGCGGTGAACCATCTTAACTTTATCATCCCGCGTAGGCGCAGTGAAAGAAATGAATTAGCGGTTGTCAGCATGATTTCAAGAGTTCTTCAGAAGCAGTCTTTCAATCTCCGAAAACAGAACTTCTGGGTTGACCGGTTTTTCTAGAAAGCCATCAACCGGCAACCACGTCGGATTTCCTGCAGATGACTTGAACTCCACTCCCGTTGTATCAGCTATAGATGTCAGCATAAGAATCGGTATTTGCTTAAAGTCAGGATGATTCTTCAATTCTCGTGACATTTCAAAACCATCCTGCCACGTTGACATCATAGCATCAAGTATGATAAGATCCGGTTTTTCCATCATGATCTTTTCCATGCCTTCCGTCCTGTTGGAAGCTGTCACGACGACGTATCGAGCTTCGCTCAGGATGGCTTTCAGAGCTGCGGAAAAATCGACATCATCATCAATAATCAGAATCTTTGGTTCTTCCATGTTCATCATTTCGCAAAAGCAGTGTCCCAGTCTTTCCAAACCGGCTCGAAGCCTCGTTCTCTTATGGCCGCGGCCACTTGGGCCGGGCTACGATTGTCACTGATCTTGAATTGTTCCGCTGTTTCAATACGGCCCGAATAGCCACCCGGATTGGTTCTGCTGCCGGCACTTATTCTGGTCACCCCCAGTTCGAGGAGGTGATCTCGTAGCCATGCTCGTTCGCGAGTAGATAGCACGACACCCGCTTCGGCGAAACACAGCCTGAGCGCAGAGATCATCTGCACAAGATCCTTGTCAGTGCAGGGGCGAAAGCGTGAGTCTTCAATTTTATAGGCCGGTCGCAGTCTCGGAAATGAAAACGAAATATGAGATTGCCAGTATCGTTTGGCCATGTAGTGGGCGTGCTCACCTAGGGCCAGTGTTTCGACACGCCAGTCGCTCAGGCCCAGAAGCACTCCCAATCCAATCTCGCGCATCCCGGCGGTAGCAATGTTGTCGGCAGCGCTCAACCGGGCGTCATAGTTGGATTTGGGCCCTGCGCCATGAAAATTACCGTATGCGTTGCGGTCGTACGTCTCTTGATAAAGCGTTACACCCTCGACGCCCGCGTCAAAGAGACGAGCATACTCAGATGCGTTCATCTGATACACTTCTATCGAGATTGAGCTGAATGTATCCCGCAACCGTCTTGTGAGTTCAGTAAGATAGTCAACGCTAATGAACTTTTTGTCTTCGCTGCTGACCAGCAGTATGTCCCTAAAGCCCTGGGACGCAATAATTTGAGCTTCTTTTGTAGCCTCATCAATACTCAATCTGGTTCTCTCAAAATCGTTTTCTCTGTTAAAGCCACAGTAACGGCAACTATTCACGCAGTAGTTAGACAAGTATAGAGGAGCGTAGAGCCTGATGGTTCGGCCGAACCTCTGGATAGTGAGACGATGTGCCAGCCGGGCCATATCTTCAAGATAACCTTCAGCCGCCGGAGAGACAAGTATTGAGAGTTTCTGTAAGCTGTACAAACTGGTTGCTTCCGACAAAACTCTCTCGACGTCGCTGTTGCTGAACTTTTCCAGCCTCTCTCTCCGGACTTTATCACTACTATCAAGGCCTTTTGCTTTGAGTATTCGCCTTATGTCGTTGTCGGGGAATTCTCTTGATCTCAGCATTCACACTCATCTCTGAGAAAACCTGTTAACGGGCTTGATGCGCTCGCCATAATACCGACGGAACTCGGGCCGGACTTGAATGCTATTCGTCCGGCTATGGCGGCTAACTTAAACGCTCTCGCCATTGCAGTCGGATTCGTTGCTGTGGCGATCGCGGTATTAACCAAAACGGCATCTGCTCCCATTTCCATTGCATCTGCCGCGTGCGATGGTAATCCCAACCCTGCGTCTACTACTACGGGAACATTTGCTTGTTTGACGATGATCTCCAGAGCGGAACGAGTCTTAAGACCCTGGTTTGATCCGATGGGGCTGGCGAGTGGCATCACCGTCGCTGTCCCTATATCTTCAAGCCTTTTTGCCAAGATTGGATCTGCGTTGATATAGGGCAGAACAACAAAATCCTCTTTTACGAGAATCTCAGC
>JARRQQ010000398.1:0-4780 GCA_037381725.1 Sedimentisphaerales bacterium | reverse complement strand
GGTTTCCATTATGGTCGCCTCCCACGACCAGTGTTCGGCCATCCGGGCTGAAGGCGAGTCTCCCCCCAAGCTGCAGTCCGTTACCTTGGTCTCGCGATATTGTGGCTATCTGCTGTTGCGTCTGAACGTCCCAAAGGTGAATCATCCCGTCTAACTTCCAGTAGCCTGAAGACGCCAGAATCTTCCCGTCCGGGCTAAAGGCGAAATTAGACTGGTATCTGGGCGGTTGTATCTGCCCAATTTGGCTCTGTCCGGCTACATCCCAAAGGTGTATCGTTTTGCCGGGTTCAGTGGCAGTGACCAAAATATTTCCATCGGGACTTAAAGTTATATTAGAAACCAGGTGGTGTGGTAGCGCCCCCACCTGCTCCTTGGTCTCTGGATCCCAATAGATGACCGTTTGTGCTTCATAGAATTGGCCTGACGAGTCTGTTCTGTGGGCGGCGTATAAGATGGTTCCATCAGGGCTAAAAGCGATGGACGCCACCTGGCCTTGTCCAAGTCGCGTTGGGGCTTCCTGCATCCACTCACCACTGGCAAGACCTCTCGATGACAAAGCCCCCAGAACGACAGTCAAAGTCATTAAACTTAGTATTTTCATTTTTTTACGTTTCACGTTCATGGTTCTATCTCCTTATGTTGATTTTGTTCTTGGTCCGCTGTATAATGGAATGCGCTTGTCCAGGACGCGCAGACCAGCCGTCCGGGCGACGCCGGGTCGGTGAGCCGTGAGCTTGCCGGCTGAAGCTCACCGACCTATGTTTTTCATTTTCGTTTTCTTGTTGCACTCACCTCCTTTCAAAAAGCTTCGCAGAGTGCTGATCAATTCTAATTCGTATGGATCACGATCTCACCACCGCCGATCTGCTGGTTGAAACCGTTGTCATAGACGTCGAGTTCGCTGCCCGCCACGTCTTCTTCCCAGATTCTGATCCGGAACGTGTCCGGCTCCCCGTCGCCGGCCCAGAGCATGAAACGGTATTGGCCGGAACCATTTAGCGAACCGGTACCCTTGAACTGGGCATTGGAACCGCCCTGATTGACGACAAGCCAGTCGTAGCTGCTGCTCTGGAAATGCAGATCCCCGGCGTGGAAAACAAACTCGGTGTTTCCCGTCGGCGTTGTGGCCCCTTGCTTATACCTGGAGACGAATCCGAAGCTGGCCTTGCCTGCCGCTGAAGGATCGGGTTTGTAGGCGCCTTCCGGCGAGTCGATCCATCCGGCCCCGGTGACAAAACCGCCACTTGGGTCATATACGACCACGACAACGTTCTCGCCTACCGTATGACAATCGTCGGCTACACCCAGCATGACGGTGTAGACACCGGCTGAGCTGTATGTATGTGCAGCGGTAAGCAGACCGGGACTCGTGACATCTGTTTGCCAGTCGCTGTTGCCATCATCGTAGTCCCAGATGGCGTCAATCTGGCCGCAGCCGTCCATGATGCTCGCTTCGAAGGCTATGACGTCGCCGAGTTGGGCCACCAGCGGACTGGCGGTCAAACTGCCGTCCACGATCTCGACGGGAGTGGGCGCGGGTCCGCACCCCAGGCGATAGGTGTTGCCGCCGATGTCAAACATGGCCGGATCGAACTCGCCCGAAGCAAGAGCCGTGAAATAGATCGTCGCCGAGGTCGGGGCAATATCGCCTGGTTCCACAGTGATGGGATAGCCATCGGCATAATTTCCCGCGATGCCCGGGTAAACGATATCATCGTTGATGGGAAACGTGGTGACTTCTCCGTGTGTATACGATGGGAATGGAGATGGTAGGACCACTGTGGAACCAGACACGGTTTGGTAGGCAGTATCTCTTAACTCCAGTGCGCATTGGTGTTGAATCCACTCAAAGACGATATCTGTCGTAGTCTCCGTTACCTCTTTTGCCCCTTCGGTTCGATGGAGCCAGACAGGGTGCCCAATGGCGCCGCCGAGTCCGACTAGTAAGTCGAAGTCATAGCCGTCAGTGAAGTACCCACCCATCGTGGGATAAACGGTCTCGTCAGTAATAGGAAAAGTGAGAACGTCATCATTGTAGATTTGGTCACCGTAAGAATCGACCTTGAATCTTGAGCCAGGTATTTCCACACCCCATTGGTCCTCCAGGCGAATGGTAACCTCGGACGTAATCCACTCGAAGGTAATCTCGGTCGTGGTCTCCGTCACCTCTTTGGCCCCTTCGGTTCGATGAAGACGGGCAGGGTGCCCGATGCTCCCACCAGTCCCGACCAGCAGGTCGAAGTCATAGCCGTCAATGTAGTTCCCACTGATCGTGGGGTAAACATTTTCATCCGTGATGGGCATGGCCAGCACGTCGCCGGTAATTATCTGATCTCCGAAGGGGGGGACTTTAAATCTTGTACCTGGGATTTCCACACCCGACTGATCCTCCATGCGAAGGGTGACTTCCGATGTAATCCACTCAAAAGCAAGCTCTGTCGTTGTGTTTAGCACTGCGGCGTTTTCTGTGCGTGAAAGCAAGGCAGGATGTGTATTGGCAGGTATCACTGTGAAGACGTAAGTGCCTTCGGGTAGCAAAATGCTCGATCCCGTCGGTACAGTTTGACCCTGAACCTGGATGGTAGAAGCTGGAATATCAACTCCAAACTGGTCCACAACTCTCAGGACGACGTTCTGATCCGCCTTGGCGGCTGTCGCCGACAGCAGCAATGAACTTACTGAAAGCAATATGATCAAAAATCGAATGTTTTTCTTTGCGTACATGGTTCAATTTCCTTACATTGATTTTGTTCTTGGTCCGCTGTATAATGGAATGCGCTTGTCCAGGACGCGCAGACCAGCCGTCCGGGCGACGCCGGGTCGGTGAGCTGTGAGCTTGGCGGCAGAAGCTCACCGACCTTCATTTTTTGCGGTTTTCATTCCTGCTGACAAAATTACCCCCTTTCTGCTTTGTAGCGATTATAGTTCCATTGGCAAACAAAGGCTCCCGTCACTGGCGGCTTGCCGGCCGCAGTGGCCGCAGTGGAATTTCGGAGCCGTTGTCAGCGTCATGTAGCGCGTCTGGTCGGAAACGTTAAAACCCTGAGATATCATGTAACAAAGGTGGTCTTGAGGATTTGCGCTGGTGTCTGGCGTTTGTCCCATGGTTGTTACCTTATTGCTGTTGACACCTCCCTTCTTTCTGTGAAGCAACTGAATAAGTGCTTTGCTTTTTCTCAGCCACCGAAATGGCCACCGTCCTACGGGGTTCTCAGCACGTGTGAACCAGCTAAGTTGCCCCGCCTTGCGTGTCAATTCTTTCAGGTTCATGTCACAATCCTTTCCTCTTATTTCGCGGGTCGAAATCCGTCGGATTTCTTAGCGGGGGACCGCCCAGTTCTTGTAAACGCTGGCGACGCTGATTCCACGTCCCAACATCCAGTACATGGATCCCCCCGGCTGAATCCAACTCCATGCCGGTAACCACCTGGACCCAACAGACAATTCGCTCACATGAACCCTGCAGCGGACCTTGCGGCGCCCGCCAAACCTGCACATTTCCGTGTACATCTGCAACCAGGATTTGCGAGCCATCTGGACTGAAAGATGCCCTGGGCCAGTTACAATGGTGGTCCAGAGGAGGGCCAATTGGTTTTAGTGTTGCCGCATCCCAGAGCCGGGCCGTTCCGTCGATCGAACAAGCCAGCAGTTGCGAGCCATCAGAGCTCATCGCTACAGAACAAACAAGCATCACATGCTGCAACGGTGTGCCGATGGGTTTAAGTGTTATTGCATCGTACAAGCGGACTGTCCCGTCGGCGAATCCGATCAATATCTTCGTGCCATCAGGACTAAAGGCTAGGCCCTTGACCTCGCTGTGATGGATCAACGGCTCACCTATCGGCTCTAATGTTCTCGCATCCCACATTCGAGTCGTTCCATCGTAGCTTCCGGTTAGAAACCGGCAACCATCAGGGCTAAAGGCCACGTCAATGACCACACCTTGATGTTGATGAAATTCAGCAAGACATTCAAGGGTCGTTGCGTCCCATAATCTGGCTATATTATCATTACCTCCTGTGAGGATACGCGAGCCGTCAGGGCTGAAGACAACACAGCGAGCCCCCTGGTGAGACAATTTCCCAACCAACTCGCCAGTGGCCACGTCCCAGAGGCTCAAAGGGTCCTCCGAGCTCCAAATCGCGAGACGTGAGCTATCCGGACTAAGGGCTCTGAACCTTATCTCTTCTGAGAAAGTGAACGGCTTGCCAATGGGCTCGTCCGTGGTCGCATCTCTGAACTGAACCATATCATCGATCTGCGTGAGTATCCACAAGTCATTTTGACCAAAGGTCGCGCCACAAATCCGGCCTTCCGACTGCACTGTCTTACCGACATGTCCATCCACGGCCAGGTCCCATTGTTGTACTACACCGCCGTCGTTACCGGTAACGATACGCGTACCATCTGGACTGAAAGCCACTGTGGTCACGGTATTTCTTTGTCGCATTGGACCGCCGATGGGCGTGCCAGTAGACGCATTCCAAAGACGGGCCATACGTGAAGCGCCGCCGCTAATAATTCGAGAACCGTCAGGACTGAACGCCAGAGTATATGTGGTTCCCCCGTGCATCATGGGCTCCTGGACCTGCTGACCCGACGCCGCGTTCCAAACACGAATCGTACCTGCGCCGTCACCGGTAATGAATCGCTTGCCATCCGGACTGATTGCAACAGCAAACGCCATTCTTCCCGGATTGACGGACGGCCCGATAGGCTCGCCTCGTTTTACATCAAACATCTGATAGGTATCCCGGCCGACTGTCAGCACTGCTCTGAC
>JARRQQ010000397.1:0-4786 GCA_037381725.1 Sedimentisphaerales bacterium | reverse complement strand
GTATGAGAAGGCACAACTGAAGCTGAAGAGATTCATAGAGGAGATCAAGTCCCTTTCAGATAAACATGACGAATACGTACTTGCCTGCTTGCTGATGAGTGATATAGAAGACACCCAAGATACCCATAACGCCAAGACCAACGCTTTGGATTGGCTGGAGAAGGCTGTGAATGCAGAAAACGCTCCTGAATCTGCTAAGGCCAAGGCATTAGCGTATCGCTCAGGTTTCTACCGTAAAGCCGCTCAGAGCTTTTCAATGAGCGAGCAATGGCGAGTATTGAAACGCGCCCTCCAAGATGCTAATGAGGCTGACATCTCCTCAGAGACTGTCCAAGATCAGTTATTGGCGCTCGCTCGCGAAGATCTGGATAACGCTAGCCGTCTTGAAGTGAAAGACCCCCGAGTTTATTTGTTCTTGACGGCAGAATGGATAGCGCATGACGAACTCGAACAGGCCGAGGCTAAACTGCGAGCGGCTGACCACCTCTCACAAGAGACAATTGAGAAATACTATCTCGATGTCAATGATTGGACTGTAGCTAGATTCCTTCTCGCTTCCGATTTGGCGCTACGACGAGGGGTGAACGCCGAAGACATCTCACTGGTGGACGACGTCCTAACGGCCCTGCGAGAACCGAGACGTAGAATCCGCGTTTTGCCGGCTGCAATACGGCTCTATGTGAGTGGGGGCAGGATTTCAAATGCGCGGAACTGTCTTGATGAGTATACTAAGGCCGTCCTTACACAGCAGGAAGTGGAAGATTCCAAATTAAATCGCGCCTACCTGCAAGCTCTCGTCGCAAAAGCAGAAGACCGACTCTATACCATCATTGATGTTCTACGGCCGATCGTTGTGAGTGAGACCTCACGTCCTGAATTGTGGCGTCTGCTGGCGGAGGCTTACACTCGAACAGATCAAAGCAGACGAGCCATTGACGCTTTGAAGAAGTATCTTCGCCTTCGCCCGAATGATTCCAAAATGACATTACAACTGGCTAAGGAGTACATTAAGCTGCAAGATTGGAACAGGGCGTTCGAAACGGCGAGACTGGCAGAACCTCTGGATCCCCGGAACATCATCATCAAGTTGCTGCGCCTCAAATCAAGCTTTTATTTGACAGCGAGTCAATCGAATACAGTGGACAAGTCAAAGCTCGATGCATTGTCTGCCGAATTGGCAGATTTGCGTGAAGATCACCCTGAGAATGTCGATATTCGCATCTTGCAAGCGGCCATCGCTATTTATCTTAAGCAGTATAAGACGGCTGAACGGGAGCTGAAACTCGCTATTGAAGAGTGTGATGAGCCGCTCAGGGCTGAAATGCAACTTGTCAGGCTCTATTATAGAACCAAACACATGAACAAGGCTGTCAGTCTCTGTGAGGCTGCCTGCAAGCATCACGCCGAGGTTGCCGAGCCATGGCTTTCTCTGTCAGGTCTTCACGTGGCAAATGCGGATTATGACTCCGCCTTCCGTTGCCTCAGAGATGGGCTAAAAGCTGTGAACGGCCCGTGGGAAACGAGATCCGTATCCATTCAGCTCGCCTTACTGGAAATCCTGCATGGGGATCAAGATGCTGGGATTGCTCTTCTGGATGACCTGGCGGCGAAAGACCCACAGGAGGTCCGTGCTCGCACACTCCTTCTGGAAGTCCCGAAAGTCCAAGAGAATAAGGCGAAAGCCGATAAAATCATCGCGGAATTGAAAGAGGCTGAAGGTGAAAGCGGGCTATTCTGGCGTTTGCATCAAGCATCGCTGTGGCTGTCATCGGAAGACTGGCGTTCGAAAGAATTGGATATCCGGGACCTGCTTCAATACTGTATTAGCTCCGATCCTGAGTGGTCGGCACCCGTGCTGCTCATGGTGAAAATGTACGAAAAGTCACGGAATTATGGACGCGTTGAAGAGGTATGCAGGCAAGCCCTCACCAGGAATCCTTCAGCTATTGATATCGCCGATGCACTGATATCACTTCTCGAAAAAGAGAGACGGTTTTCAGATGCGGAGAAAGTTCTTGGACAGATTGACACGAATCCAAGGAGTACCAGCGCCTGGAATGTGCGAATAGCCGTTAATGCGGGAGACTTTTCCCGAGCAATCGATGAGTTGAAACTGAGAGTCGCCAACGACGACCAAGATGCGAACTCACGCATCCTTCTGGCCCGGCTCCTTTACTGGCGAGACCGCAATGCCGACCAAGCTTTTGTGTATCTTAAGGAAGCCGAGGCGATAACCCCAAGGTCCATGGCGCTAACCGCGGCAAAAGCATCCATTCTAAGGGCGGAAGGCCAGACCGCTGAGGCTCACCAAGTTCTTGATGAGTATGTGGTGAACAGCGAAGGCTTTGGGGCATACATGATGCGGGCAGAATACAACGCCGCAGACGGCGAGTTTGAACGCGCCGAAAAAGATTATCAAAAACTGATCGACTTCGCCGAACAGGGCACGGCAGGTTATATATTATTGTCCAACTTTTATGTCACCAATGAGAAGCTCGACAAGGCTTTGGCGACACTTGAAGAAGGCTTGAAAAAGTATCCTGATGACTTGAGGTTGAAGCGGAGATTGATGCAATTTCTGTTTGCGAGAGGAAAAGCTCATGATCGAGAAAGGGCAACTGAGCTTCTCACGGCCCTTGAAAAACAGCTACCGCAGGACCCTGAACTGATGAAGCTACGGGCGATGCAGTACCTACAAGAACAGACTCCTCAGTCCCTTGAAGCAAGCAAAAAGAAATTGGAGACGGCAGTTAGACTAGAGCCGACTGCGGTCGATGCGCAGCTATTTTTGATTCGTATTCTGATGCAGCAAAGACAATACAAGATCGCTCGTGATTATGCGATTCGAGCTATCGGTTCCAATCCCAGTAACCCAGTGTTGCTGTCTGCCAGAAGTGAGGTTGAGCGTGCCCTCAAGAATTACCCAATGGCGATTCAGTTGGCTCAGTTGGCTCTCCGGAAAGACCCGAACAATGTCCCAACCATGGTGAGCCTTGCGGAGGCGTATCGTCTTAGTGGTGATTTGGACCGTTCCGAGCAATGGATCAAGCGGGCCGAGCAGTTGGACCCGAATAATCCGACTGTGTTCGGGACCCGATGCTTGTGGCTCGGATCGAAAAAGCGATTTGAAGAACTTACGAGAATCGGTTCTACATTCGTTTCTACAAAAGAGCAGAACGTGCAGAAAGTCCTGAACGTCGCATCAATTCTATCAAGAGCAGATCCGATAGAATTCAAGAGAGAAGCGGTGAAGCTTTATGAGTATGCGCTGACCCTTTCAGCGACCGGGATCGACGTAAACCGGAGCTTGGCGTTGACACTTTACCAGATAGGAAATGCAGAACGCGCCAAGCGAATCTATCGGGAATTGCTCGAGCAGTATCCAGATAACATACAGGTACTAAACGACCTTGCCTGGATTCTTCAAGAGCACGACCGTAGCTACGAAGCGGCTTTAGAGTTGGCGAATAGAGGCTTGAAAATCGGACCTGATGACGAACATCTTCTTGATACGAAGGGTACGATCCTTCTGAACATGAAAGACCGGCTCGTGGATGCGCGCAAGGTCTTTGAAACACTTGAGCAATCATCGCCCCCGAGTAGCCCTCGGCAAGCAAAGACACTGCTGAAGCTCGGTCGGATATGTGCTCAGCTCAACGATTCTGTTCGAGCAAGACAGCACCTCAAGAGGGCATTGGAGATTGATCAGACAACTGGCACATTCACACCCGACGAACGCGCCGAGATCGCACGAATTCTGCGTGATCTCGATCAGCAAACCGCAGGAGTGAATGCGGCTTTGTCAAAGAAGGAACCGAAATAGAGCTCTATGGCAGCTACGATCTGGAACCCTTAGAGAGAATATCTTTCAAAGGGAAAAGATGAAAAGGAATCGACCCAAATCTCTTGGAAACCGTCGTGATGTAGTATACATTCTTGCCCCCAGCTATACGGGCTCGACGCTGTTGACATTCCTCCTGGCGCAGCACAAGGACATTGCCACAATAGGTGAATTGAAAGCCACGGCGAGAGGCGATCTGAGTACGTATTCTTGCTCATGTGGAGCTTTGCAACGGGAGTGCGCCTTCTGGAAACAACTGACGGAGGAGATGCAGAGTGCTGGCACCTCGTTCACACTAGAGGATTTCGGGGCGCATTTTCAGTCGGATTCTCCCCTAACTGATCGGTTGCTACGTGCGGGTATTCGGGGAAGATTCTTCGAACTGACCAGATGCAGCACGCTGCGCCTGCTACCGGGCGGCCGACGATGCCTGCGGGACATTCTGGAGAGAAATCAGCAGTTGATCGAGATCATCTGCAAGCTGCAAGGAGGCAAGATATTCCTGGACGGATCGAAAGACCCTGTCCGACTCAAGTTCCTCAGTTCAGCAGACTATTGGAACGTGAAAACGATCTATTTGATTCGTGACGGCCGCGGTGCGACCAACTCCTACATGCGTCATTACAGCGTTTCCATGGAGACAGCCGCCAGAGAATGGTGTGGTGTTCATCGGGAATGTGACAGGATGGTCCGAGAACTGGGAGACGGTATCTCCATTACAATCCATTATGAAGACTTGTGCGCGAGACCCAAGGAGATTCTGAACTGCATTCATGCCTTTCTCGGCCTCGAGACAGATATTGGCTACCCTTGCTTCCGCACATCCGATCGGCACATTCTCGGCAACGAGATGAGGCTTAGATCGGTAGGAGAGATCAAGCTGGATGAAAGGTGGAGAAGTACTCTCACAGAAAGAGACTTGGAGGTGTTCGAGCAAATTGCAGG
>JARRQQ010000396.1:0-7229 GCA_037381725.1 Sedimentisphaerales bacterium | reverse complement strand
GTACGGTGCATCCTCGAATAAGAAGCAGGATTCCTATCCCAAGCTCGAAGAAAAAGAATCTTGGATAGAAATGACGATGGAGCGTCAATAATGCTGTTGTACCCATAACGATCGGAAGTACAAATAGGGCGACGACAATGGGCTTGCTCTTGGCATAGCTGAGAATGCCAAAGAGAAAAATGATAACAGCAATCCCTCCCGTTAAAAAGGTGCCGAATCCCATTTGTAACCCTCGAACCACCTCGACCATCGCCCAGATGGGATTCGTCCACTTCTCTACCCGTCCTCCACCAACCTGGATCTGAAAGGAACTCACCACTTGAGGTAGAATAAGAGCATACAACTGAAATGTGAAAAGTAGAGTGAGAACAAAGGCAATCGTTGGCCATAGGGTAGGGACAGTAGTATCACGACGAGCCATCCTCCGTTTGGCCAGGAGAAAAATGTATATCATGAAATGACTGATCAACATAAACACAGTGGTTAGATGGGTGTACATGCCCAAAGCCATCGACAGTGCATAAGCTACCCATATGGCAGGCCGACTTTTCTCGTATCCCTTGATGAAGAGCCATGTGCCGAGCAGACACCAGAACAACTGGCCCGTGTATCCTCTCGCATTCTGCGAGAACCACACGTGGTGATATGACACAGTCATCAATGCCGTTGCAAGAAAGGCTTCACGCCTATCACTTACAAGCCGGGCTAAGAGAAAGAGAGCCCAAAGGCTCGCTAGACCAAACAGCAGTGCAGGTAAACGCAGACTCCAGGCACTCTCACCGAACAGATCTATGCTCAGACGAGCAAGAAGTGAGAAAAGAGGATGATTGTTTTGGTCTCCATAATTGGCTATCAATCGATTGAGTGGCAGTCTTACAAATTCGACAAGTGTTGCGATCTCATCATACCATAGCCCCGAATTCACTCCGGGAATTCTCAGCACCGCACCAATAGTCAATATGATTACCAAAAATCTCCAATACGAAGCTTGCCCTTCCTTCTCCACATTATCATCAGAATCAAGGAAATTGACTGCACTCATTGATCTCGTCCCGGCGGTCAAGCAAGTCAACTCCCAGATAACAAATGCCGCTAAACCAAGTAATCCCAAACCCACTCTGAAAAGTACAGTGCCTACCGCCACTTCATTGTAGTTGAGAGCAGAACGTCCCACCAAGGCCACGGCGATTTTTTCTGAAGGCAACAATAAGCTCAGAACAACGAGCAAAGCGGCAACGACTAGAGAGTACGAATTTGCCGTCTTTGATTTTTCATTTACCACCGCGTGTAACCTCTTCGCATTGCTCATAGGACACTGTCGGATCTGAGGGACACTTTGAATAGATGTTAATATCTCGGCCAGTCCGTGATTTCTTCCAAGGCAGAGGGATCTTGTAGAAAGGAATCAACTCTAATCCCAAATTGACAAGATGTCTCAGAAAGTAAGGATTCTTGAGGCTAAAAAGCAGAGTATCCCAGATAAAGCGGGGATTGAAGTAGAATGAATGAGTCGCTCTTTTCTGCCAGAACTCAGCATCAAATCCGGGAATCTGCAGCGCTCCATCGGCCGTCCATCCCCAGCGTTTCTCGAATGCGGAGTGTTCGTCTGAATCCATGTCCTGATCGACCCACCAGCGAGGTCTAACGGTCCCATCCTTTACTGCTTGTTCGTACAAGACGGTCCCAGGATAAGCGACAGTGACGAAAAACATGGCTAGACTTGGACGTATCTTCTTGGCCAGGCTTATTGTGGCGAGCATCGTCTCCTCACTCTCGCCCGGACTGCCCACCAAGAACGTTGAATAAACCCGGATTCCGTGCTTTCGGGCCAAATCATGAGCAAGCTTGATCTCCTCGACAGTGGTTCCTTTTTGCAGAGTCTTCAACATTTTGGGATGTCCAGATTCAACTCCAAAGTTCATGGTGTAACAGCCCGCACGTTTCATCATCCCCAGCAGTTCGTCGTCAACGCAGTTTACGCGCGTCCCACATCTCCAAAATATCTTCATTTCTGATCTAATGATCGCCTCACAAAATTCAAGAACCCATTTTCGGTTGGCCGAGAAAGTGCTGTCTCTAAAAGAGAAACTTCTGGCGTTATATTTTTCATAATTGTGACGGATCTCCTCCACAGCCAGTGCCGGCGATCTAAAGCGAATCTTCTTACCGGTTGTAGTTGGTGCATCGCAAAAGGAGCACTTGAACGGGCAACCTCTTGAAATCATCATCGCCATCACGAAACGGCCCACCATTGTGGGAATCCGATACCTTGTTATGTCTAGCATGTCGTAATTCAGAGGAGGAAGGGAGTCGAGATCCATGATCCAGGAGCGAGGAGGATTGGTGATAATTTCTCCCTTACCATTTCGATAGATCACGCCAGCGACATCCTGTAGGCAATCTGGAAGACCGCCCTGCTCAAATCTCTTGGCAACCTCCAGCATCGTCTGTTCACCTTCTCCATAGACAGCAAAATCAAACTTGTCAGACAAGGAAAAAGTGTCATCGAAAGTGGAACTAATGTGAGCTCCGCCTAACACGATTGGTAAATTGGAATCGGCGTGTTTCAGAGAAGCACAAGCTGTGAGTGCAGACTTGAGCTGGGGTGTCATTATGCTAAAGCCGACTAGATCAGGATTTGCAGCCAATATTCGACTTACCAAATCCTTGATAGTCAAACCTTCTATATCCGCATCTATTACCTCGACATCGATGCCATTTTGGGCTAGAACGGCGGCAATATATAGGATCCCCATAGGCTGCAGTCCATAGTTGGGTTTTTGTCCCGGAAGTGTAGCTGGATAACACAGTACAATCTTCATGCTATTCATACTCCTATGGTTCTGAGATTCATTCGTCTCCTGAAGGTTCGTATGTAACTCAGAATCTTGACAAATAAGTGGAATTTGTATGTTCCGACCGATGCGAAACAGTTATTGTCTGAAAAGTAATACATGTCGATTCTTGGCAACATGTAATCGTCGCTCCTCAGAGTGGAGAAGTCCATCTCGACAGAGCACGCGCCTGAGAATTCGTCACTTACGATACTCCTGATTTCACGAGTCACGCTTCCGTAAGGATACGCGAAGAACCTGACCGGCCTTTCGAGACGCTCCTGAATTGCCAGCTTGGAGTTAACAATTTCCTCTCTGGCCCGTTCTGCAGGGAGTGTGGACAGATCGGCGTGTTCCATCGTATGTGCGCCGAAATCAAAACCGTCATCGTTCATCTCTCTGATTCTTTTCCAGTCGAGTAAATCAAGGATTGGAATGCCTTTGGGCTGACCCAGCCATTGGTTGTTCTTTCCACAGTAGCTGGGAACCAGAAAGATGGTAGCAGTAAAACCACACGACTTGAGGATTGGATAAGCAACACTATGAAGATTCGAAAAACCGTCGTCAAAAGTGATGGCCACCGTCTTGTCCGGAAGCGGTTGCTTCTTACGTATTAAGGTTACAAGTGTTTTCAGGGAAACAATATTGAACTGCCTATCCTTTAACAACCGCATTTGGTCCCGAAATTTTTGACAAGATGTAGAGATAACGGAACCACTATCATCTATCGAGTGATACGTGAGGATTGGAATCCCGACACTCATTTAACGATTCTTTTTCTAAAATGCTCGATGATGACTTCTAACGTATCCTTTAGGGTCATTTTTGGGGCATAACCGATCTTCTTGGAGATCTTCTCCAAGTTCGGCATTCTGCGCATCATGTCATCGAACGGTTTTCCATACGCTTGCTCGTAAGGGACATATTGTATTTGAGAATGACTTCCTGACATCTCAATGATCATCGTGGCAAGTGTTTCAATGGTCACTTCTTCGGTTGCCCCGATATTATACACTTGGCCATAGGCGCTCGGATCTTTGGCTAATGCGATCAAAGCGTCTATAACGTCACCGACGTAAGCGAAACATCTTGTTTGCTTTCCGTCGCCATAAACCATTAAAGGTTGTCCTAAGAGGGCTGCTTGAACAAACCTCGGGATCACCATGCCGTATTGACCTGTTTGTTTTTCTCCCACAGTATTGAACAGACGTACCAGAACAACAGGCAGGTTATACTGTCTGTGGTAGGCAAGACCGAGGAATTCATCGATCGCTTTTGAACAAGCATAACTCCAGCGGCTGTACGTGGTTGCTCCAAGTACACAGTCCTGGTCCTCCTTGAACGATTTATTCTCACTTTTGCCGTAGACCTCGGAAGTACTTGTGATCAGAACCTTCTTCCTGAACTTCTGTGCGACCTCCAGGACTACCTCCGTGCCTCTGATATTCGTTTCTATGGTTCTGACCGGTTCGTCCACTATCAACTGAACGCCGACCGCCCCTGCAAGATGATAAATCATGTCGGCTTTGTCGATAAGGGTGTACATCATCATCTTGTTCAAGACCGTGTCATTGACAAAAGTAAAGTCCCTGTTCGACGTCAGATGGTAGATGTTCTCTATGCGCCCGGTTGAGAGGTCGTCAACAACGTCTACACAATGGCCGTCCTTGAGCAGTCTCTCACAAAGATGACTACCAATAAAGCCTGCACCGCCCGTAACCAACGTTCTCATATATGTCCTTTCGAGTAACCCCGCGATGTGCGGGAACCAGTAGTCGTCGGCCGCTCTGCGCGGACTTCGTCCCCGTCGGTCGCACAAAAAGTGAATGCTGCCGTGTTGTCACGGCCGATTCTTCAGCGGAGACTGTCTCCTGGTAGTCGCAATCGCACTAACGAAGACCGGAATCCAGTAGAGTACACTGTTGAATGTGCCCGAGCGCTGTAAGTTGCTTGTCAGACTGACTTTCCGGAGCAATGGACATTGGATCATCGCTCTCGTCAGGTGGTGCGCCTACCCTCCGGGACGTCTGAAGAAGCCGGTCGCCTCAAGGCCCGGCGGCGTGATGCAGCGTAGAAGCGCACGGTTCCGGCAATGAAGGACACGCCACAGCAGCCGAAGTACAACCAGTGAAGGAGCAACGACTTCGCTGTAAACCGCAGACCGCGGCGGGATGCAAAGAAACGGTAGAGCCGGAGGTTCATCAGCGTCACTGCGATTGCGGCTGCAGCGGCGCCAATTAGTGCCCGCGGCCACCAGACGGCTGCCGCGACAAAAGTACCGGCAGCAAAGACCAGTCCAACGCTCAGTCGCTGGGACCAAGTCACATTGAGGGTCTTGACGGCCTTGCCGCTGCGCAACATCAGATCGATCCAGGGCACACCGCGTTGGCATATGTCGGTCTTTACCACCTTGGAAAAAGACCAGTGTTTCAGATGTTTACACTGGATCGTCCGATCGAGCAGAATTCGGCCGCCGCCAGCCGACACCCAGGTTCCCAACTCGATGTCCTCGATCGCTGGGCACCTATAGCGTTGCTCGTCAAAGCCGCCGTGTCTGAGAAAGACGTCGCGCCGCATCGCCCCACAGCCGGACCAAAAGGTCGTAACCTGCCCAGCAGAATGACAGTGTGTGTAATGATGAAACATGTTCCGATATTGTGAAAGGAAGTCCGGCTCGGCGGGGGCGTCGTCATATGTGCCAATCACGGCGGCGAGGTCCGGATCCGCGGTGAAATCGTTCATGAATCGCTCAATAGCGTCCGGATGAACGCACACGTCCGCGTCTATGAAAATGACATACTCGGTCTCAACTTGCTCAACACCCCGATTCCTCGCCCGCGCCGGCCCGCCGGGGCCATCGATCCGAAAATACCGATAACCGAAGCGATCCACCAGAGGCTTGATGGCCTCGGTGGAACCATCATCGACCACGAGCACGTCGAAGTGGTCATAGGTGGACACCGCCAACGCCGCCAGACACCGACTTAGGTTACTACGGTCGTTGTACACGGGCACAACGACCGTAGCTCTGGCAGGTATGTCCATGCAGTGTTCAATCGTCTGCGTCATCACCTCATCTGTTCGAGAATGCGCTTCGCCTGCGCGACCGCCTCTGCGCCGCGCGGCGTCCGGATCAGATCGTTATGCTCTGCCGGATCAGTGCGGAGATCGTATACTTCCTCAGTTCCGTCGCCGCTACGGATATAGTGCATATCCCCAGTGACGAGAGATCTCATGTCCCCTTTAGACACAGGCGCACTATTAGGTTCCCAGGGGGCATAGCTGAGCTCAGACAGCGCAGGAACAAGGCTTTTTGGCGTGTTCCCTCCCGGCTCAAGCCAGTGGCTCCGTAGCGACCGGCCGGGGAACAGCCCTTCGTCCGGCAGGCTCAACAGGTCGATGACAGTCGCGGGCATGTCGCGAAGCGTAATGGGCTCTTGCACAACGACGTCACGCGGCACACTGCCCGGAAGCCTCAAAATGAGCGGCACGCGGATGGACTGAATGTACAAATCTTTGCCATGCCCAATTGTGCTGTGCCCGGCGAACTCCTCTCCGTGATCCGCAACAAGAATCACGAGCGTTCGGTCGAGCAGGTTCCGCCGCTTGAGCTCGCCAAATAGCCACTTCAAGTTAGAATCGAGGTAGGCGATGGATCCGTCGTACGCATTACGCATCGACTCGATCTCGTCAGTAGGCGTATCGTCAGACGAACAGGGCACGCCGCAACTGTACCGTGATATATATGTGACTAACCGATCCGTTGGTCCGAACATATCATCAAACTCCGCGGGTGCTATATAAGGTTGGTGTGCGTCATAATAGTTCAGAAATGCAAAGAATGAGCGGCCGTTCGGAATGTGGTCCACCCACCTCAGAAAGTCATTCCCAATCCGAGGGGCCGATTTACGACCAAGCACATCGCGATAACCAAATAAAAGACGCACGAAACTCTGGCGGGAAAGAGACCGTATTAGCGATGAACTGCGCTCAAGCTCTCCAATCGAAGCAACGTAATCCTCGTAGTGGACGAACCCACGCGCAATACCTCGCTCAGCACAACAGTACTCAGTGTTTGCTACGAATCCTCCCGTGATATAGCCATGAGTGGCGAGGTCTTCGGCGAGTGTGGGGTAGGTAGCATCGAGCGGCTTGTAGTAGCTCGTAAGGGTTTCGTGGTGGTACCGGCCTGTAAAGAGACTTGCATGGCTCGGTAGCGTCCACGAGGCAGTAGCGATGGCATTCCGGAAGACGGTTCCCTCTTTAGCCAGGTCTTCGAGATAGGGTGTGGTTTGGCGTTCATATCCGTAGAGGCTCATGCTCTCGGCGCGCACGGTATCCCAGACGATCAGCAAAACATTGGGCGCTGATGACGGAGCCTCGGGCAAATTGGCG
>JARRQQ010000395.1:0-4826 GCA_037381725.1 Sedimentisphaerales bacterium | reverse complement strand
CCCCCCGCCATGATGACTGCGTAATCCATAGTCGTCTCCAGCGATACCAACCCCGGATGCACCGTCCCTCACACAAGATACCTCTCGTCGATTTCCGTAGCGGCTGCGATCTCGCGTGCGAATTCCTCATACGGCTTTCCAACCGTCTTGCAGTCGCCCTTTTTGCCCATAAGCGCGAAGGTGGCTTCCTTGCCGAGCTCGACGGCCGGCTGGTTGTAAGTGTTAATATTGAACAAGGCGCCGACGAAAGAGGTCGTGATCTCGAATAGATAGATGAACTGCCCCACCGCGTGGGCATCCACCCGGTCGAGAAGGACCGTCAGATTGGGTCGGCGGTCCTGCACGAGCGCGTACTCCGTCGCCTTCTTTTCATTGTTGAGTAGCGCACTCATTTTCTTTTGCGACAGATAGTCGAGCTCGGCGGCACCTTCGGGCGCCGGACCTATCATGACGTCATCCTCGAAGTTCTTGACCTCGATGAACGTGAACAGTTTGTCGTTGCGCCCTTCACGGTAGAGCTGGACCTGACTGTGCTGATCGGTCGTACCGAGGGCCTTGATGGGCGTGGGGCCAATCCAGACTTCACGGTTATCCAAGTCTGTTTTCTTGCCGAGGCTCTCAGCCCAAAGCTGGCGGTACCAATCGGCCATGTCCTTCAGTGCGTGGGCATACGGCATCATGACCGAATTTCTCTTGCCGTGACTGTAATAGTGGTAGCAAATGGCCGCATTGATCGCCGCGGGGTTCTCCTTGAAGCTCTCGCGGCTCACTCTCTCATGCATGTCGCTCGCCCCGGCCAGCAACTCGACGATGTCGATGCCGCACAGGGCGGCACTGAAGAGACCAACGGCGCTGAGAACGCTGAATCTTCCGCCCACATCTTGCGGGACCTCCAGGAGCGGCAGCTTCGGATTCTCCGCCTCGGCGATTTTATGGAGCGTGCTTTTGGGTTTGCCTTCTTCATTTCTCTCGAAACCGGTCGTGACAACGATGCGGTCCGCCAAGGGTTCTCGCGGGTATTGCGTTTCGAGCTTGTGCTTGATTGTGAGAAACTGAGCGGCGGTCTCAGCGGTTCGCCCGGACTTGCTGATGACGTTGAAGACCGTTCGTTCGAGCCCGTCTCCGAGCCAGTTTAGAAACGAAGACAATTGCGACGGATCGACGTTATCGAAGACAAACAGACGCGGCCGGCCGTTTCGCACCTTGTCGTCCAGATTGTACATATAGGGGTTCAGCGCCGTCTGCAAAGCGATGTTGCCCAGCGCCGAGCCGCCAATGCCCAGGACGACGAGATTGTCGCACATTCCGCGTTCGCGAACCCTATCGGCCTGCTCCAGGACCTTGCGGACCATCTCGGTGTTTTCCGGAAGCAGGCCATGTCGCGTGGCGGTGATAGCGGGGTGTCTCTTTTGGCCCCGGATTTCTTTCATGATCTTCGGGATGAGCGGCCCGACCTTCTCGGCGAGCGAGGCCCACTGCTCTTTGGTGATGCCGTGCTCGTCGCCGATGACGTCGGCGATGACGTTCTTGTAGTTGAGTTTGATTTGCGATTTGGACATGTGGGTCTCCTTTCCCTTATGCCTCCAATCGGACTTTGATTGTCTCTCCGGCTGCCTTGTCGAGCCGGAACGTTCCGGTGAGCTTTCTGATGCCAAGCTGAACGCTCGCTTCGTACTCGCCGAGGAAACCGCGGAAGCGCGCCTCGCCTTCAGCCTGGGTCGTCGCTTGCGATGTCGTCCACCACTGGCCTTTGATGAGGCGCGCTAATTCGTCATAAGCGGGTTTCGGCGTCATGTCGTCTCGGACGAGGCCGGCCGGCGCACGCTGCCAGGCGCCCTGATCCGTGAAGTCCCACCAGGTGATTGCCTCGACCGACGGGTGGGAGAACAGGGTGCGGTAAAACTCGGTCACCTGTTCCGCTTGCTGTCTTTCACCCTCGGGCGTTGTTGCCCAGCCCTGGGCCGTCTTGGGGCCTGAGACGATAGTGGTCTCCGTGAAGTGCAGCGGCTTTCCAAACCTGGCGAATCGCTCGCAAACATCCCATGCTTTTTGTGCTCCCCAGTAGCGGCTGTGCATGTGCGATTGAATGCCGATCACGTCGTAGAGCGGCCAGCCGCTCTCGTCGACAAGCTTGGAAATGACCTTGTCGGGATACGCCGAGTCTATGCGGTAGTCGTTGATCAGCAGCGTGGCGTTTGGGTTGGCTTTGCGGGCCGCCCTGAACGCCTCGCGGATGTATGCCCCGACGCCCATCTTGCGGATGGCTTCCGTTAGGATCGGCGCCCGCTTCTTGATTTGCTCGCGGTCGTAATGCGTGGCCTCGTTGACAACGTCCCAAATGTCGATGTCGCCCTTGAACGTCCGCACGCATCGGCCGATACGTCCAAGTTGAAGCTGCATCGCCATATCCGGAGCACTTGTCAGCCATGGGGGATCGACATAGTTCCAGGCCAGAGGATGCCCCTTGGTTGTTATGTTGTGGGCCTTGCACCAGTGGGTAATTTCTTCGGTGCGTTTGTCATCCGGCCGGCCTTGCTGGCGCTCGTAATTCCACCAACAGAACGGCAGCGTGGCAAAATTGAGCAGTTCGGCGAATCGTTTTTCGTAGAGAATGTTGTCTTCCGGCGACCTGCATCGGCCCAACTTGAAGATATTGCAGCCGAACAGGAACTTGTGCTGCTTCTGTTCGATTTGCACGGTGAGTCCGGCGCGGAGTGGCTTTCCATCCGCCCCAACGAATCTCAGCGTCGCATCGGCCTTGCGGTGCTTTTCGATCCGCTCGTCGGATCCTTCGAGAATCCGGTCTCTCTGCTCTCTCGCAGCCATAGAGGGCCTCGAAAGAGCCAGCATGGCTGCACCACATCCCGTTGCTTTCAGGAATTCACGCCGATTCATAAGCCCGCTCACCTTCCTGCCTAAACCGCTTCATTGACCATTTTGATGTTCTTGTATTTGCAGAACGAACCCAATTCCTTCGTGATGTCTCCGTAGCACGTTTGTCGATGCAACCCGCTGGTCCAATTCTTCCAAAGTCTCTCGACGTCGCCGTCCACCTTCACCGTGATCTTGGTCCGGCAGCCTCTGGGGATATCGGGCGCGTCGATGATCTCGCCGGTGAAGTACGGCATGAAATCGGTGCCGACCAGTTTGGCCTGGGTGACCTTCCGGCCGATCTGCATGAACACCTGGGGCACCACGCCTTCCTGGCGTTCCATGACCGTTCGCAGCTTGTAGGGATCGGCTTTCTTGTCCGGGCCGTCCATCTTCGTTGTGCCCAGGCAGTGCGCCAGGATGATGCTGTTGTTGGATTCGTCCACGGTCGGATCACTGATAAAGCCGGGCCTGCCCACCAAGCCCTGCATAATCACATGAGTCATCGCACATTGCAGGTCGGATTCGCAGATCCCGCCCAGGCCCATGCTATTGAGCCGCGTAAAACCGAGACATGGATAGGCCGGCAGCTTGATGGTCTTGTCCCACATGGTTCCATAGCAGTCGATGGTCAGCGCGGTGGCATCCTCCTGATTGACCAAATTCTCGAAGGCCAGCGCCAGCTTGCAGGATTTGAAAACGTCCTGCCGAGATGGCTCGACAATCTCCATCGCTCCGTTGATCCAGCGCTCGGTCTCAGCCCGCGCGTTGTCGTCATCGATGGCGTCGTAGGCGTCGAGCACCTGCTGGCGCTCGATCGGCTTAATCTCGGTACCGAACTTGTCCTTCATAGCCGTTGCATAGGAGTCAATCGACCTGGTCGTCAGGTCCAGAATTTTGGCTTCTCGGAGGTGGTGAATGGCGCGAAAGGGCCGGATGGCGACCGCCAGTTGATTCGTGTCGCTGGTCAGCATACATTCCAACTTGGCACCGAGTTTCTGCTGCTGCAAAGCGCCGAAGCCCGTCCAGCCGTGCCCCGAAAATGGAGCGGCAAAGACGACCGTCGGTTTTCCCACGCTCAGGACCTCGTCAATGATGGGCCTAACGCCGATGTTGAAATGAATCAAAAGGATGCCGTCAGCTTCGCTCAGTTTGCTTTTGAGCGGGCGGACCTGATCGGCGGAGGAAATCAGTTGGTTCACGGTGAATTCGACGTCGGACAGTTCGTCTTTGAGTTTGGCGAACTCGGATTCGTAGAACCGGATTTCTTTACGAAAATCCATCCTCGGCTCGGGCCAGAGCCCGTGCGAAGTGCCCATGTAGATTCGGGCGACCTTGACTTTGGTCCCCCGGCAGCCCGGGCTGATGAGCTTTGAGCCTCCCGAAGCGGCAAAGGCCGAAAGCCCCATCCCCCCGAGGCATAGAGCGCCGCCGGCCGCGGTCAATTGCACAAACTCTCGTCGATTCATTTCACTCGCCATTGGAACCTCCTTTTCGAGCGTTTCGTTACGACAGACCTTATATATCCACTTTTGAAAGGTCGGCGTATTTTAGCATCAGGGTCTTGGTCTGTCCAGAATTGAACCTAATGACGGCGATGCTGTTTTCACCGATATCCATGTACTCTTTGATCCGCCCCAGGCCGAACTTTTCGTGGCGTACCAACTGGCCCGGCTGGAACTCCGGGACGGTTTGGATCGTCTCCTCCTCCTCGTATTCGTCCTCCTGAACCTCTTCGTTGAGATCGACGCCAAGCTCAAACAGGAACGGGGACGGAACGACCCGCATAAACTGGCCCCGGATGGTTCGATAACGGGCGTGGCTGACATATAACCCGGACTTGGCTCGCGTAATGCCGACGAAGAAAAGCCGGCGTTCCTCCTCCATCTCATCGTCATTCTGCGCCGCCCCGCTTCTTTCGTGGGGCAACAGCCCTTCTTCGACCCCGGCGATGA
>JARRQQ010000394.1:0-4835 GCA_037381725.1 Sedimentisphaerales bacterium | reverse complement strand
GCTCGAAATTCTTGTATGCAGCGTCGTTACGGTCTATCGCGGCCTTCAAGGTTTGCTCCGCTCGCACGAGCAGGTTCCGGTTCTTGTCCCTCGTCACCTCGAATTGGTGCAGATACAATCGTCCGTCGAGGGACAAGGCGGCGTCGCTCAGAGCATCCTCCTCAGCGGCTTTTTCGAGCAGTTCGTGAGCGTAGTCGAATTGCCCGATGGAGATGGCCTGGCTGGCCTGGCGAATTTTGGCGGTGCTTGCGGCTACGGGAACAAGGACATAGGCGAGATAGGCGCCGCTCGCGACCAGGGCCGCCGCCACGACGAGCAGCCGGACAGGTGTTGCGGGCTTAAGGACAATCGCGGGTCGAGGATTGGCGTGATTGTTGATTGCGACAAGACAGGCCATCATCGCCCAGAACGCCGTGAACACGCCCGGCTCGAAGATGGCGAAGTCCGTGAGATTATGCAAGAGCACTCCCATGGCGGCGCAGAACAGTGCGGCGGCCGTGATTGTATTGCGCAGGTCATGTTTCGTATTTCGTGTGCTATTCAGCGGTCCGGCTGCCAGCAAGAATGCGATGATGAAGACGGCTATCGGCGCGATGTAAACGGTGACGATCACATAGACGAGCACCGCGAACACGTCGGTGGGCGTTTTGGGCGTCAGGATCGGCCGGATGATCACCAGCGCTATCGAGATGACGAGCAGGAATCCGGCAGCCAGCTTCCGGAACGCAGGTTCGTGCTCGCCGGGTTTTGCGGGTGCGCCCGCGACGGCGGGAGACAACGCTTTCCAGAGCGGGATGAAGATCATCGCCAGAAAAGCGGCCAGGCCGAGCGGGCCGTATTGCGTCAGGAGACTCAGCGGGAAGTTGTGCGGGTCCGCGACGGATTCCAGCGCCGCGGCCGGCTTGTAGTGCGTGTAGAAATATGAGAAGTTGCCTGGACCGACGCCGGTCAAGGGGTGATCGGCGGCCATCTGCGCCGAAGCGCGCCAGTATTGCCATCGGACCAGCATCGACCCCCCTCCCGGCAGGCGACCATGCTTCAGTCCATACGAAGCGGCCGCCCAGCCGCCCGCGACGGCCAGGAGCAAACAGACGGCCAATAGAGCTTTCTTGTGAGTCCTTATCCACTTGCCAAACAAAAGCAACGCGCAAAAGAGCGCTCCGGCGAAGATCAGACCCGCGATCGCCCCTTTGCTCCGCGTCAGGACGAGGCTCGATAGAATAGCGACCGCTACGGCGGCGGCGCCGAAAAGGTACCAGCGGGCGGACCGCTCGGATTTGCGATTCTTGAATTTGTCGATCCACAAAGCGACGGCGGCGAAGAAGGCCATCAGAGCGAACGATCCCGCCGAATTCCGCGTCGTGAAAAAGCCGCGAACGCCCCTCGAATAAAGCCGGTGCTCGAACATGAATTGCTGGAAGGAACCGGGTTCGATGCCGAGCGGTTCGAGTATGCTCTGCGGATTCTCTTGATACTGCTCGATGGTGACCTGATTGCTGACGAAGAACTGCTCGGCACACTGGTAGGCCGACACGACACCCAACGCGGCGATGACGGCCAGCATGAGCTTTACCTTTGGCTGCGAATCCAGTATCTGAACCAGCAGCAGCGCCATCCAAATCGGCGCGAGGAACTCGGCGACGTCCGTGATGGCCACACGCTTATCCGCCGCCGCGAAACCAGCGATGACGGCCGCAATACAAAAGATGCCCAGAGCGATTTCTATCCCGGCAGACCGATACGCGAATCTCCCGCTACAAAAGCTCCATACGACCCACACGACGAACGAGAAGATCAGGACAGCGGAGATCGACAAGCTGTAAAGAGTGTCACCGAGATTGACGGCCTGGGTTGTGGATTGCATGGCCGGGCCTTCGGTCAACGTCACGCGAAGCGCTATCACGGATAGGCAGACCGCAAGCAGAACATATTCCAGATACACGAGAGGCTTGCTCTTGGACATATTCTGATTAGCGGGATGTTTTGTCATTTTTGACGGTCGTTTCGAAAACGGCGATGATGGACAGGACCAGGAGGGTCTGTGCGACGATCAGGATCGCGCCTGTCAGGTTAACCTGGTATAAAAAGGTCGCGCTGAGGCCGGTGCAGAGCGTCGCCAGATACAGCGTCAGGACGGTTTGCGTGTCGGTGAGGCCGTGCCTTTTTAATCGGTGAGAGAAATGCTGCGTGTCGCCGACGAAGGGACTCGTACCCTGGCTAATGCGCAGGACAGTGACACTGATAAAATCGTAGAGCGGCACGGCCATGACGACCAGCGGCATCAGCACAGGGTACCATTGGCCGCTCTGCGCTTCGTGATAGTAGGTTGTTCTCAGGCTCAGCAGCGCCACGAAGAAGCCGACAACGAGCGAGCCGGCGTCGCCCATGAATATCCCGGCCGGAGGAAAATTGAATACCAGGAATCCGAGCAGCGTTCCGACGAAGACGAGCGCCAGGCCGCCCACGAGAATCTGGCCGCTCAGCGCGGCGGCTATGAACAGAATGGAGCTTGTGATAACGGCGATGCCGGCCGAGGCCCCGTCCATATTGTCGAGGAAGTTAAACGCGTTGATTATCAGGACGATCCAGACGGCGGAAAGGATCGTAGCGAGGACTTTGCTCTGGATAAAAAGCTCGACCCGGATTTCGCCGAAGGCCGCCGCGACGATCGCGACCGCGAATTGGACGCCGAGCTTGAAGAACGGGCCCAGATGCCTGTGGTCGTCCCACAGGCCCAGCGCAAACAACACAGCGACGCTGAACCATATCACCAGAAGCTCGTTGATCCTGGCCAGAAAATCAGCGGGGTTGATCGTGGCGCGCTCCGCGAGCCGCCCCAGATGTCCTGAAAGAGCAGGAAACTTGACGAGCGCTATGGCAGTGAGAATGACAACCGAGAGCGTTGCGAAGATGGCAATACCACCCCCGAGGGGAATCACACTGCGGTGATACCGGTCCGAAGCGGGACGGGCGACAAACCCCGCGGGAACGGCCAGCTTCTTGACCACAGCCGTCAGGCCGGTCGACAGTGCAAACGACCCTGCGCACAACGCTATGGCTAATGTCAACAAGCTGATAACTCCTTGCGACGACGCGATCTCAACTGGTCCAGCAACTTAACTCGCACTCTCTCAAAGAAATCGAAATAGCATTGCTCCCTGTAATCGGGGTAAGTATGGGCCAGCGGCTGCCACCGGGCCCTGTCGAAAATCAGAGTCACTTCGGCGTACATTTTCTTGCCGATGTATATACGATGCGAATAGTTTTTTGTTGTCGCCAGGACGAGCTTGGACGGCTCGATGAAGCCGGGGTCAAGATTCACCGGCCGCGGCAGAGGAATGCCCAGTGTCTTGGCCAATTTCTGCTCCAGCTTGTTCGTCTTGAGCTTGATTTTCGCCAGGCCGCCCGGCTCGATGAGCCGCTCGATACTGACGAACTGCCGCAGGATGCACGGCCCGGTCTCGTCCTTGTAGTACTCCGTCTTGTCGAACGGCCAGACCTCGCTGATGAGATCGGCCCGGCCAAACTTGCCGGTCACGACGTCCGTCGCCGCGTGCAGGCACCGGCGGTTCGTCGCCAGAATCCCGATAATCAGCTTGACCGGATTAGGCTCGTTCAGCCGCCACATGGTCAGACGTCGCAGATTCGCACCGCGTAGGCTAAGGACGTGATCGGATCGCGTTTCGGGACGAACTCGTGGGCGACGTAGCCTTTGTACCCGGTCCCGACGATGGCACGCATGATGGCCGGATAGTAAAGCTCCTGCGTCTCGTCGATTTCATTCCGGTCGGGAACGCCGCCGGTGTGATAGTGGCCGATGTAGTCCTTGTTGTCGCGAAGCGTGCGGATGATGTCGCCTTCCATGATCTGGGCGTGGTAGATGTCGTAGAGAATCTTCACACGCTCGGAGCCGACTCTCTTACAGACCTCGACGCCCCAGGCCATGTGGTCGAACATGTAGTCCTTGTGATTGACCTTGCTGTTGAGATACTCCAGGCAAATCGTGACGCCCTTCTTCTCGGCGTGCCCCACGATCTTTTTGAGGCCGATGACCGTGTTCTCGGCGCCGACGTCGTCGGGCATTCCCCGCCGGTTGCCCGGGAAGCTGATGACGTTCGGGTAGCCGTACTCGGCGCAGGCGTCGATGGCGTCGCGGACTTTCGCCAGGCACTCCTCGTGATTTTCCTTCCGGTTCAGCCCTTTGGTCAGGCCGTGTGTATTGACCATCGAGCAGATAAGGCCGTGCTTCTTGAGCGTCGGGAAGTCGTTCGGGCCGAGCAGGTCGATGGCGTTCATCCCCATCTTCTTGACGATCCCGCAGAATTCGTCGAGTTTGAACTTCCCGTAGCACCACTTGCTGACGGACTGGTGGATCCGGCCGTTCTTGACGATTTGCTCGATGCTGTCCGAGCCGGCGGCGCGTCCGATGACGCTCATCGAGCTGCCGACGGCCCCAGCGGCGATCACCGAGCCGTTGCGAATAAAGTCACGTCGTGAGAGTCGGTCGCTTTGTTGAATGGGCATCATATCGTTCCTCGCATTCCAAGTCTAGTATATGTTCCGGTTCGTTTCACGTTGCGTTTGGAGCATTATACCGCCCCGCCGCCCCGGCTACAAGGTCAATCATTCTGATTCCCGCCGCGCGAGCCGTGGCGCTGCTCGCACCTCCTGAAAACCTCCCGCCCCTTCCGAAGAGGCACATAATCAATAACCGCGGATGACGCGGATTCTCAGGCACGAGGGCAATACGGCACGAAAGACGAGACACGAGTAACGAGGGACGATCAGAGCTCACCGAGGACACGGAGAAAAGTCCCTTAGACCGGATAACAAGA
>JARRQQ010000393.1:0-4842 GCA_037381725.1 Sedimentisphaerales bacterium | reverse complement strand
CTCGACAATAAGCTCGCCGCCCGAACCATATCCCCAACGTTCAATCTGCCAGTGGGCGATTCTGTGACCAATCTTGCCCATCAATTGCTGCCTTGCACAGGTACTTTACTACGCCGGTTAGCCCGTGGCAACGCCATGAGTGTGGCGCACCTTTGCGGCGTTGTGCTTATGCCATTCGCGCGAAAGCGGGAATCCACTCAACTCGTTGCGTTGCTGAATACCCACTTTCGCACGGACGACACGCGTGATGAGCCGGCTTGAGGACGTCTCGTGCTATGCGCAGGATTGCACGTTCGTCTGGCGACAGCTCAGCCGCATTTTTCGCTTACTAGGCAGCCAGTTTGTAGTGTGCCCGTGAGGGCATCTCCGGGAACGCCTTACGGCGTCACTACAAACGCGGCCATCACGCTGTCCGAGCCGGGGAATTTTGTTGCAAAACGGGGTTTTGGCAATAGTATGGTGGGAATGCTCGTGACGTTGCATAAGTACATATTCCGTGAGCTTCTGCGGGTCTTTATATTCGCGGCGGTCGGGCTGACGTTGATTCTCAGCCTGGGCAGCATCTTGCAGCCGGTGCAGGAGTACGGCGTCGGTCCCCGGCAGGTCGTGCACCTGATGGGCTATTTTCTGCCGATCACGCTGACCTTCGTGCTGCCGATGGCGGCTTTGTTCGCGGGGGCTTTGATCTACGGGCGCTTTGCCAGCGACAACGAGCTGGACGCCTGCCGGGCCAGCGGCATCAGCCTGCTGAAGCTCACTTTTCCCGGCCTGGTTCTGGCGATCCTTGTGGCCGGGGCCAATCTGTTCCTGAGCTTCCACGTCATGCCCGTCTTCGTGCTCCGTGCGGAAAAATCGCTCAAGGCCGACGCCAAGCAGATCGTGTTTCGTAATATCCAACGGCGCCGGTACTACGAACTGCCGCCGGACGGTCAATATCTAATCTACGCCGACCAGGTCGATCCAAAAAATGACATGCTTCTGGGCGTGGTCGTCGCGCAGATGAAGAACAGCGAGATGCAGGATATTATAACCGCCGAGGTGGCAAAAGTGCAGTTCAAATTGCACGATAACTTCAACGAAGTCCGAATCACCGCCTACGGGTCGAGCACGATGGGCCTGGGAGTAGAGGGCGGGATCGGATCGATGTCATTCACAAAGGAGTTTGGATCGCTGTTAGGCGACGAGATACGGTTCAAAAAGCTGGACGAGATGCGAAGAATCAAGACGGACATGATGCGGTTCTATCCGGTCGAAAAACTGGCGCGCCTAACATACAAGCAACTAGTGACCGAAGTGGTGGCGCGGGACATTCGGACCTGGATGGGCCACAAAGAGCAGACACCGAATCGCGATCTCCGAGCCACGAGTGCCGAGCCACGAGTCCCGAGCCTCGAGTCGCTCACTGGTTTCTACGAGTTGCTCGGCATGCCGCATTCCATCAAGCTGATCGCCGATCAGTGTAACGTGCGGGACGACGAGATCGAGCTGTCCGGACGGATTGAAGTCGTGGAGTACGACACCGCGAGCAAGCAGCCCGTAAGCACATTGACGGCCGAGACGGCCACTTTACATCTCGAAGGCGATCTCTCGGCGCCGACGCTGACGCTCGACATCCAAAACCCGCAGCAAGCCGAAACCATGGAATTAAAGCTTCGGCATGTCATCCGTGGCCTGATACTGCCCCAGCCCGTACGGGCGGTAACCGACGGATTCACGACCCAAAGCGGCTCCCTCAAGCCGGAGAAGTTGGTCTTCGCGTCGTCGGAGTTGGGGCTGGAGCCGAGCAAGGTATTGAAGAACCTGGAAGAACATCTCCAGACGGAAATGTGGTCGACCGGCGTGCAGATCAAGTCGGAGATACATTCCCGGCTGGTCTTCGGAGCGGGCTGCATTCCCATGATCCTGATCGGCATCGGCTTGGGCATTTTGAAAAAGGGTGGGCATCTGCTGAGCGCCTTCGGCGCAAGCTGCATCCCGGCTGCGGTGCTCGTGGTCTGTATCATGAGCGGCAAACAGCTCACGGAAAATCCCGACGCTCAGACCGTCTCGGGCATAGCGCTGATGTGGGGCGGCCTGGCGGGCCTGTGGTTGTTGGTGGCAGCAATTTACGGGTGGCTGTTGAGACGTTAAGGAGTTTTGCAAAATTGAAGGTTAGGCATATATTATTTGAGAAAATCTTCTTTCATGATTTTCTAAAAATAATCGAGTACTACATGAAAGCACGTTATCGAGTAAAACGTTATGCATCGATCCATTGCCATAGACAAAAACCATTGGCGACCTGCTCTTTAGAAAGAGAAAATCGAGACAGCAGATTTTTTCTTTCCAAAAGTATACCTAACCTTCAATTTTGCAGAACGTTTGAGACAATACAAGCAAGATCATGAAGATACTGGACCGTTACGTTGCGAAGAATTTTCTGATCGGCTACGCCATCGCGTTCGCGGTGCTCATCGGCCTTCGGATTCTCATCGACCTGTTCCTGAAGATCGACGAGTTCACCGAGCACGCGAACCTCGGCACGATGGTCGTGATTAAGAACATCGTGACGTTCTACGGCCTGAACTGCACGCTGTACTTCCGAGACTTTTCGGGAATGATTACGGTGGTGGCCGCATCGTTTTCATTCGGGAGAATGGTCCGCTGCAATGAGCTGGTCGCAGTCATGGCGTCCGGCGTGAGTCTCAAGCGTATTATCGGCCCGATCATCTTTCTGGCCCTGCTGCTGACGGGCGTGCTGGTCGCCGACCAGGAGTGGCTTATCCCGCGCTTGGCGGACAAGCTCGTCCGAAGCCACGACGCCGTGCCCGGCCAGGAGTCCTACGACGTCAGGTTCATTAGCGACGGCAACGGCTCGTTGATTAACTCGCAGCGATTCGACGTGGGGACCTCAACGTTCTACAACCCGACTATCCTTCTGCGCAAGCCGATCAAGCCGGGCATCTGGCAGGTGACCGCCCGTATCGACGCCGGAAAAGCGGTTTACGACGAACGAATGCACCGCTGGAACCTGTATACCCCCGACCCGAACGATCCTAACAGCAGCCAGTGGAGCGTGCTGGCCTCCGATCCGAACGAGGGCCGGTGGCTACCCTATGGCCGGCTCATCGAGAGAGGCTCAAGCCACAAGCCTCTCCACATCTCGTCTTATACCAGTGACATCACGCCCAGAGACATTCCGATCATGGGAAAGTCCGAGCACAAGACGCTACTGGGTCTCAGACAGCTAAATACACTGGCCGCCAGGGGCACGCAGGTCCGGGATTTAGCCCAGCTCTACAGCCAGAAGCACTTTCGCATCACCGACCCGATCATCAATTTGGTGATGCTCATGATCAGTCTGCCGCTACTGGTCTGCCGCGATCCCAAGTCGATGAAGTCGGCGGTCACGTTGAGCTTCGCCCTCACGGGCGCGTGCTTTGTCACCACGTTCATCTGCAAAATCCTCGCCACGGAAGTCGTTTTCGACAAAGTCATGCCCGAGCTGTGGGCGTGGCTGCCGGTCTTTATCTTCCTTCCCATTGCGTTCATCGAGCTGGACTCGATGAAAACGTAGCCACCGTGTCACGTTCCGAAACACGTCACCATGTTTAGAAACGGATGCTGAGCAGCAGGCCCAAAGCGTCCAGATCTTCCCAGCAACCATCGGACTTCGCCGATTGCCAGATATAACAAAAATCGCTTCTCACGTTCTTTGAGAGCTCAAAAGACACGCCGGAATAGATTCTATTCTTGTCAAAAGCCTGCCCGTCAAGGTTAAGATACACCTGGTCTGCAACGTAGGGCCGCAATTTGAATCTCGTCAGCTCGAAGGGCATGGCGACCTTGAGCAGGTGGACGTACCGCCAAAGGTCCCGTTCGTCCTCTCTATCACGATACTCGAATCTCGACCTGTCGAACAAATCAAACGCACTCAGCCGCCCCCTGATCATAACGTTCAGGTGCGGCCGGTTTTCCCGGCTCCAGTCACCGTCATCATCCTCACAGAACACTTGCTTATAATTGAACCCGAGGTCCACTCCCTTGGCGAGATCCTTGTACACGAATCCGAGATCGGTGTGTTCGTAGTAGAGGGCGCTAACGTCTTGTCGCAGTTTCACCTGCTCTTCAGCCGTGACCTTCCAGTCTTTGTTGACGTCAAAAGAGGCACGGGTCGTCTGCCAAAATCGGACGCTGCCGTCGGCAAAAGCGGAGCGACTCTGGCCGAATGTCAAAACGGTTATCACCGCTACAAGTAAACACGTCCGATTTCTTGCTTCCAAATAGAGACTCACCAAAGACCAAAGAATCGCCGTCGGCTGGATAGGCCCGGTTCATTTGACAAAGCCACTTTACCGTCGCCCCCATATTAAGCGAAAATCGAAGGCAACGCAATCAAATGTGATCTACAGCAGAGAGTGTCTCGAACGCTGCTTGGCAGTTTCTTCAAGCCCGATCTTGCTTGAGTCTCTCAGGCTCCTTCGTAACACCGGCCGCCTGGCGGATTTCCCGGTTGGTCCTGACGCTACACCAGGCCTTGCCGCACATCGAGCAGTAGTCGGCCGAAGATTCCCGTGCGTCCATTTCGTTGCAGACCTCGTCGTGCATTCGTTCGGCGGTTTGCGGATCGAGCGATTCGGCCAGATGCGTCTCCCAGTCCAAGTTCGCCCGAGCGATGCTGAGTTTCTTGTCCCGTGAGGCGGCGTCTTTGAAGCCGCGCGCCACGTCACCGGCGTGGGCGGCGATCTTGGCCGCGATGACGCCGGCCCGCACGTCGTCGGCGTCGGGTAGACCCAGGTGCTCTCGCGGCGTGACGTAGCATAAGAACGATGCGCCGTAGAACGCCGCGGCGGTCCCGCCGAT
>JARRQQ010000392.1:0-4845 GCA_037381725.1 Sedimentisphaerales bacterium | reverse complement strand
ATCGGTGCAAAATGGGGTTACACGGCCTGGCATCCCAGTGGACGTCTGGCTGTGTACTCGATAAATAAAGTGCGCCAATTCTTCCATGCCGGCGGCATGGAAGTCAGGGACGTCGTGGATCTTGACTCGGCGTTGCTCTGCTACCACCTCAGTAGTGAGAAGGTTACGTGCCCCAAGGAACTGGCCGACAAGGACCGGCTCGAGACCTATCCGACGTGGTCTCCAGACGGTCGATATCTCTATTTTTGCAGCGCTCCGATTCTGTGGCAGGACCGAGACACTGTGCCTCCGGAGAACTTCGACAAAGTCAGGTATGACCTTCGACGCATCGCCTATGATATTGAGACGGACCAATGGGGTGAGGTTGAGACCGTGTTGTCCGCCGAGGAAACGGGGCTGAGCATTCTGTTGCCGAGGATATCACCGGATGGTCGCTTTCTTCTGTTCTGCATGTGCCGGTACGGCTGCTTTCCCATTTATCAGCCGAGCAGCGACCTTTATCTTATGAATTTGGCCACAGGCGACTATCACAAGTTGGCGATAAACAGCTCGTATTCCGAATCGTGGCATAGTTGGTCAAGCAACAGCCGCTGGATAGCCTTCAGCAGCAAGCGTCAGGGAGGGTCCTTGACGAGAACATATCTGAGCTATATCGATGCAGAAGGCGAGGCCCATAAGCCCTTCGTCTTGCCCCAGAAGGATCCGGAGTATTATGACTCTTTGATAGAGACGCTCAGTCTCCCGGAACTGATTCAGGATCGCGTCAAGGTCAGCAAATCCCTGCTGACCCGGGTCGCTCGCTCGGAACCTTCGACGACCGTAGATATTCCCCTTACAGGGGCAACACCCCTGGCCACACCCTCAGAGCCATGGCTGGGGCATGAGTGATCGTGCAGTTACAGGAGACCGCAACGCATGCGGCACAGAATAAGACAGGCTCCCCATAATCCGATCTTCTTTCTATTGGTTCTGCTGTATCTTTGGCTTGTTGTAGAGCCCCATTTGATCTATCAGTGTTTCGGGACCATTCTGCCGGATGCCCCTATTTTCCTAACCGGGTGGTCCTTTCTGAAGAAGTCACTACACTTGCCGGGTGGGTTCGTTATGTACATATCCGGCTTTCTCTCTCAGGGCTATTATTATTCTTGGCTCGGCGCTATGATTATTGTGCTCTCCGCGTTATGCCTGTGTGAACTCTCCAGACGTCATCTTGCCGCCGCCGGTTATGCGCGAGCCACAGTTTTGAGTTCTCTTCCGGCCATCCTCCTTTTGTTGATCTACAGTCGATACAAACACCCTCTGCCCGCCTGCCTGGTGGTGTCTTTGGGCCTGGCATGTTCTCTGGTTTTTCAAAAGCTGCCTTCGCGCAGGTTGCTGATTCGAATGGCGGCATATTGCCTTCTGGCGGCGGCGCTCTTCTGGCTGGCGGGAGCAGGAGGACTGCTGATTTTCTCACTCATGACCGTAATCTACGGGGTCTTTATCCAGAGGAACTTTGCATTGTCAGCACTGGCGGTGCCGGCAGGTCTTGGGATCGTCTGGTACTTCACTCAGTATGTATTCCTCGTATTACCTCAACAGATATTTCCCGTTTTGACGCCTCTTGTTCCGGCGGCAATCCGAGGTATGAATACTTTGTCAACCGTCCTGGTTTTCGCCTTGTATGGTTTCGTTCCTCTCAGCTCGTTGCTTCTGCTCCTGACCAGACGAGTGTTCGGAAGGAGCAAACATGAGCAGAAAAAACGGTCCGCGAACAGTAGGAGGAAGAGAGGGCGTGACGCCGTCGAACAGACGAGGGGGCTTCCGGTCATATTCAGGAACGCAGTACGGCCGGCGATCCCGATCGCACTAGCGGGTGCGGGACTCTATTTCAGCTATAACCGGATGAGCAAGCCACTTATTCAGGCACATGACTATTCTCTACAGAGACAGTGGACCAGGATTCTCGAGCTTGGCCGAAGTTTGCCCAAGGGTGAGAGCAACGTCTATTTCAATTATGACATCGATCGAGCTCTGTATCATACGGGCAGACTGCCTTATGATATGTTCAAGTTCCCACAGACGCCACACGGCCTTCTGCTCACCCACGAGGAAAAGGCATCTTCCCTAACGCAATTGGAACTGTGCGACATTTACATGGAGCTTGGGCGCGTTAACACCGCTGAGAGACTGGCGACGGAGATGCTGACCGCAAGAAATCACTCCGGGATCATTGTCGAAAAATTAGCTTGGATCAACATCATAAAGGGACAGTACCAGACCGCCCGGATTTATCTTAACGTGCTCAAGAAGGATCTTGTCTATCGCAGGACGGCTCAGACTCTCCTAAGGGCGATGGACGACGGCTTTGCCCCGGATCAAGCAACCTACATTGACACCATTCGCTCGCGTATGCCTCAGAAGGAGTGTCTCGGAACCGGTGACAAATCCGTCGAACAGATTCTGACAGAATTGCTCGTCTGCCATCCGGACAACAGGATGGCGTTTGAATACCTTATGGCGTGCTACCTACTGACGGGTCGTGTCGACAAGATCACGGAGAAGATGGAACAGATCAAGGAATTCGATTATGATGGTATTCCCACGCTTTATGAGGAAGCCATGCTTATCTACTTCGGTTCTCAAGGCCGGAAAATCGACTTGAACAAGTTTGATATTAAGCGTGAAACGATCGATCGGTGTGTGAAGTTCGTCCAACTGAAGAACAGCATGCGGCCTGACAATCGCCAAACCGTGTTCAAGCGTCTGATCTCTGAATTCGGCAGCAGTTACTTCTTCTACTTTACGTTCGGGCGAGTTGGCGTTCTATGAGGTCTCGGCGGATCGGACACTGCGATTTCTGAGCAAACCGCACAGACCTCGATGATTCTGTTGAGCCTGTTGTCGCATCAAACTCGGTGGCACTCACCTACATACGCGGGTCACTTGGCAACTTAATCGACCTCTGCGAAGCCTGGACCAGACCCGAAAAAGCTGAAGAATGGCGAGTGGCGACCGGGACAAGATCTACGGGAAAGCCTTTATTGACCGAATGAAAGCCATGGACATCGATGAAGTCCTCATCGCTCCGACGTCTCTATGGCAGAATCTGTTTGCCAAGAAAATGCTTGGCTCGACCCGGAGAGAATGTTTGGATCACTTCATCATCTTCAACAAGAGGCACCTGCATCAGGTCCTTGGGTCATATGTTGAGTACTACAACAACGCCCGGACACATCTGTCACTCGACCGGAACGCGCCTGTGCCTCAGACCGCGGAGCTACCGTCGGAAGGAAAGGTCGTTTCGATTCCTAGGGTTGGCGGATTGCATCATCAGTACAAGAGAGTCGCTTGATTCCAAGGTCAGTTCAGACTCCTACCGATTAGCCAGATCCTCTTCGCTCCTCGGAGTCGATCCCCCCTGCCCGGAGAAATCGCAACCTGAACCCATCCTGAGGAATGAAATCAGCTTCATCTCGCCCGGTTGATGCGTTCGAACCGCGGGGATCCTCGAGTTCCTTTGCCCGGATGATAATTTCGGCAACGACAGATGAAAACGAAAAAAGGCCGACAGGTATAAATACTTGTCAGCCAAACACTTAAGGAAACGAGGCCGATGGGACTCGAACCCACAACCTTCGGATCGACAGTCCGATGCTCTAACCAGATTGAGCTACGGCCCCGTAACACATTTCAAGCCAAGAATATTGCCATCCCCCTGCTGCTGTGTCAACTGTTTTTACAAAAATTGCCGCTTTCCATAGAGATTTCCTCCGGCGCTCCCGCGGAGGGCGTCGAGCCTACTGCCGAGACGACTGCGAACGCCTGACCTGCGGCCGGGATTTGCTTTTCCTCTTGCCTGGGCCGTGTTCGAGAACCTTGATCGCCTTCGCCACATTAGCGACCTTCAGTATACCTGTCGTTCGGCCTCCCTTGGCCCCTGCCGTGCAATAGGCGTAAGAGATATTAATGTGGTTCTTTGCCAGCTTCTCGGCGACTGACGCCAGGGCTCCCGATTGATTTGTCAAGGTCACACTCAAGACATTCGTTTCGTTATAATGCATATTCAGCGTCTTGAGAATGCGTTCCGCCTGCTCCGGTGAGCCGAAGACCACGCGCATCACCCCATGCTCGGCCGAATCCATCATCGTCATGGCGGTGATGTTGATCTTCGCGTTCGCGAACTCAGCGAGCGCCCGAGCCAGAACACCCGGTTTGTTGACCATAAAGATCGAAAACTGCCTGGCGATATACATACATTAGCCTCTCTCAAAAAGTACAATAAACGATTCATCGAGGCCGTCGCTCCGCCGTCACGCTGCCGACGGCGTCACTCAGTCCGCCTGCGTCGCCTCGATGGCACTCTCGCGATTCGGAAAGAACCTGAAGACCTTGTCCAGATTAGTTATCTTGAAGACTCGGTGCAACTGCGGGTTAATCGCGCTAATCAGCACCTCACCCTGGTACGCCCCCACTATTGCCCGTATATCCAGGAGCAAACCCAGCACGAGAGACGAAAAGAACTTGACCGCCGCGAAGTCGAAAATCACTGCGGGCGGCCGGTTTTCCTGGACGAACCGCCGTATCTCGCGCGTAGCGACGCCTATCGCGTCGACGTCACTCATGGACGGAGACTTGAGCACGATAGTCGCGATCCCATCCGTCAGTTCTGTTATTTCGATCTCTATCTTCTCGGCCATCTCATGGAGACTCCCGGCCCGCGGAGTCCCGAATCCGCCCCGTCTCAGGCACTTCACATTGGTCTTTCGGCGATTTTCACCTATTCTGAAACCTTTATCAATCCTCATGTGCTGATAATCGGCCCTTTTCGAAATATTCCGTCAAGTGCGGACCGGCGCCCCCGAC
>JARRQQ010000391.1:0-4846 GCA_037381725.1 Sedimentisphaerales bacterium | reverse complement strand
AGGGCAGTCACGTCGAGTGGTCCTATCTCAGCGAGCTTGATAAGCTGATCGACAAGCTAACTGCCTAAAGTTGTATCAGCGCGAACACGCTCTAGCTCACTTTAGTCACTTTAGCTCACTGCCTTTTTCATAGCATTCTTCCATGATGGCCTCGGTTCGCGTGGCGCCGAGTCGGGTGCAGCCGATCTTGCGAACCTTCACCGCCATTGCCAGATCGCGGATGCCCCCGGCTGCCTTGACCTGCACGTTCTCGGAGACGTTGTCCCGCATCAGCTTGAGGTCTTCCAGCGTTGCGCCGCCGGCGGCGAAGCCGGTCGAGGTCTTAACGAAGTCGGCGCCCGCCTCCTCGCTGAGCCGGCACGCTACCTTCTTTTGCTCATCGGTCAGATAGTAATTCTCGAGGATCACCTTCACGACAACGCCCCGGCGATGGGCCGCCTCGACGACCGCCCGGATGTCCTCGGCGACGTACTCGTGATCGCCGCTGAGGAGCCGGCTGATATTGAGAACCATGTCCAGCTCGACGGCGCCGTCTTTAATCGCCTGGTCCGCCTCGAAGACCTTCGTCGCCGTCGCGCTGTAGCCGTGCGGGAAGCCGACGACCGTGGTCGTCTTGACGCCGGACCCGACCAGAAGCTCCTTGACCGCAAGAACGTCGCAGGGGGCGCAGCAGACGCTGGCCACTTTGTACTCGCGGGCGATCTGGCAGCCTTTGCGAACGTCTTCCACCGTCAGCTCCGGCCGCAACAGGGAATGGTCGATCATTTTTGCTATTTCGTCGCAACTGTAGTCCATACGTGCCTCCACATCTTCAGGTTGTCTGGGCGTATTGTCGATTTTCGATTTGCGATTCACGATTTGAAACTGGGAATCGACAATCGAAAACCGGCAATCGAAAATCTCAATTAGCTTACCTTGAATCTCTTTGCGACGAACATATAGGAACGCGTGCACATTGTCAACGGGTGCGACGTAGTAAAAAGGGGAAAGCCCCTGCCTTGTCGGGAGCAAGCGGTGAAGAAAGCAGGGGCTCGAAGCATGGAGAAGGCTATGAAAACAAGAAACTTCTAGCTTACACCCAAGTTTCTAAATCCATCATAAACCCCTCTGAATTCAGGTCAACTCGTAAAATTACCGGTTCTCGCCGGAAAATCCCACAGGTCAAAAGGCTCGCGAGTCGAGACACGCCTTCGGTATGATTAACGCGCCTCCTGTCATTTCGACCGAGGCGCAGCCGAGCGGAAGAATCCGGCCGACAACGAAAACTATGCCTCATCGCAAACCAGATTCCTCGGCTGCGCTCCACCTAAGGTGTCCTCCGGAGGAATGACAGGAGGCACTGTACCTCTGACTGGTGCGACTGCAGGGTGGGCATTTGTTTCTTTTGGACACCGGCCACAAACCGGCTCAGGGAATCGAGATGACAACGGGCGATCAGCCTCTTACTGATGAACAGTAAGTTCAAAATCCTGAGTGCAGATCAGTGGAGGCAGGTCGTCGGTGAAGGTGTCTTTGCCCGTGCGCTTCTCGAAGGTGGCGGTGGCCTGGATGGAAACGGGACCGCGGCCGGGACTGTTAGCTGGGGCCGTACCAGTGAGCAAGCCCGTTTCCGGGTCGATCTTGAGCCACTGCGGAGCTTTCAAGAGTGCGAAGCTTAGTTGCTCATGCTCCCAGAATTTGCAGTTAGGCGAGGTGTAACGAAATTGCATATCGCCCATCGAATGGAGCATGCAAGGTTGATACCGATACTCTTTTCCGGCCTGGACCGTGGTTGGGGGCTTCGTCCAGATGTATGGGTGGGGCAACTCGGCGTAGGTGCTACAGCCACTTCGCGTGCCGTGCTCGTCGATGGCTACGACGCGGTAGTAGCAACGATTCAGATTGTCAGGGTTCTCTACACCGGTCGGGACGTTCTCAGCGGCTCGGAGGCCTGCCACGACCATCTGTGTAGATGTGGTCCGGCCCAAGTAACTGGACGGGACCATACCCAGAGTTTCAATTTCATACGGGTCCTTACTGACGCTGAAGCCCTTGATGTCGCTTCCGTAGACTTCGTAGGCGACGGGACGCCGGCCGCGGGGATTCGGTTCCCAGGATAGGGTGAACTTACCATTGTCATGGGTGAGCTTGACGTTCTTCGGAACGCACGGGCCATCCCATCGGAACGTGCGGACCTCGCTCCAGTTGCTCCAGATGCCCTTGTCATTTTGGGCGCGGACGCGCCAGTAATAGTCCTCACCCGGCGAATAAATCCCCCAGAACGGGTTGCAATATTCCGTCTTCTTGTACACCACGTCGAAGCTGGGCCGGTAGGGCCAGCGCATGGCCGGGTCACGCGAAACCTGGAAGTGATAAGCGCCAGCGCCTTCCACCGGCTGCCACTTGTACGTTATCATTTCATCGTGCAAGGTTTGACGATTCGGCGGATCAATCAGCTTCGGAGCAGGGAGTGGCTTCGTCGCCGTCGTCTCGCGCCATTTGTACGTCACACGGACTTTTCTGTCCGGGCCCGACTCGTCGGAGTAGACCACTTGATTCTCGCCCAGACGCAAACGGGGCAGGAAGATCGGCGATACCATGATGTCGCCCCGAATGGATAGACTAGTCAGTACGGCGGCGCCCTTGCCACTCTTGGAGGATAAGCGCACTCGTACCCAATACTCATACTCCGGCGGCCCGCTGGTTGGATTCAACGCTTCGTCGAGCGTGACCTGAGCACGTTTCGGCCCGGGACCGTTCGCTTGCCACAACATTACCGGCTCGGTTTTGCCTTCGCCCTTGTTGTCCGTCGCCCAAGCTTCGATATACGCCTGGTCGGAAGCTTTGTGGAGATTGAACGAGGCCGTGACGGAGCCGCCGCAAAAGACGAACGCGCTGCTCATACGATAGGTGATACTGCTGTCCGCCGTTTCGGCGGCGATAGCTGGTCGGCCTTGGAAGGTGACGGGGGAGACGTTGTATGCCTCTTGCGCTTCCGGCTCCAGTGTGCGCAACGTCGGCTGGTAGATTTTTCGAGAATTGCCCACCCATCGGCGTTGCCTGTTGGGTTGGCTCATCGACCACTTTCCGATGTTGTCCCATCGATATTCGATTCGCTCGGCGGGGCGCAGATTCACGCGGATTTCGTAACCTTTAGCGAGGCGCGTTGATCGATCATCGTCTCGACCGAACAGTGCGGCGGCTCTATGCGAACGGGTCCAGTCAGTAAAGCTCGGACCATAGTGAGTTTCGCGGTGGGCCAGATCGTGATCGCCGGCGATGGTGTCGCCCGAGACGGGCAGTTTGTTCTCGCGGTCCAGATAAAAGACGTTCTGATCGATATCCATGAATTGCCATCGTCCCTCGGCGAAGACCTCGCACATCATGTGCCCGTGGAGGGCGCGGACGAATGGCTCAGGTTCGCGAAAGCCGGCGGTCCAGTACATGCTGGCGCCGATCGAGCCGGAGTCGTCGCAAAGGCCGGCGCCGTAGATCGCCAGCATCTTGACGGGATCGTGAAGCTCATCGCCCCATTGGCCGCTTTGTAAAGGATCGTCGTGGTGGCGATTCGAGCGGAGAAAATTCCAGATCAGATAGACCTTTTCCTGGTCGTTCTTGGCTGTCCCAATGGCCTCGTGAAGCAGACCGTCCATCGAGTACCAGTCGCCACGTCCGTTGATGATGACTTTGCAGTTTTCCGCCGGTACGGAGCCGACGTTTTCGATGGTCAGCGATTCGTTGGGTTGCCAGCCGACGTGCCAGGTAGCGTACTCGCGCGTGAGGGCGTGGTCCATATCGACTGTGCCCCCCATCTGGATGGTATACTCATGACGGCGGGCGGCGATCAGCTCCTCATGCGATTTGCTGACGTGAGGCAATTCATGATCCTGCCACTTTACCGGCGTGCCCCACTCGCCCGAGCGGGCCATGCTTGAAAAGCTCAGTACCAGCCATCCAAAGTATGCCAAAGCGCGCACTTGCCGCATCATGTTGTCCCTTCACTGATCCGTGCCGGTTCAGACAGTCTTCGGATCGGGATGCACCCAGGGCTGACGATAGGGACGGCGAAGCAGGCGGTTCGCCTCGTCGTCGTCCACGACCCGGCCACTCTCAGCGTCCCAGGTGAGCGTGCGGCCGAGCTTGCAGGCGACGTTGGCCAGGATGCACGAGGAGGCGGAAATGTAGCCTTGCTCAATGTCGGAGACGGGCCGGCCCCGCGTTTCGACCATGTCCAGGAAGTTCCTCCAGTGCTGGCGAAGGGCAGACGCCACGTGGCGCTCCAGATCCTTCTCGGTCTTATCCTCGGGATACTTATCGTATTCATAGAGGGCCTTGCCGCTGATCTTCTCGCCCCTGCCGGTTGGAATGAATTCATATTTGTGAACGTCGGCTTTGAGGGTTCCATTGTCGCCGTAGATGAAGGCCGCCCAGGGATAATCGGGATCGGGCGCGCTGCCCCAAGTGCGATGCGTCCAGACCACCGGCAGGGTATCGAAATCGAACGTGGCGACCTGCGTGTCGCTGATGTTGGCTTTGCTCTCCTTGTCCACCAGGATGCCGCCGGACGAGCTGATTCGCTTCGGCCAGCCCAGATCGAGCATCCAGCGGACCATGTCGAACATGTGGACGCACATGTCACCAATGATGCCGTTGCCGTACTCCATGAAGGCCCGCCAGCCGCGCGGGTGGGTCCACCTGCAAAACGGTCGCATCGGAGCCGGACCCGTCCACATCTCATAATCGAGGTTCTCGGGTGGGGCTATGTCCGGCGGATTACCTCGGGCCCGCATGTGGTAGTAGCAGCATATCTCGGCATGAGCGATCTTGCCGAGCTTGCCTTCTTTGATAACGCGCTCGCGGGCCTCGA
>JARRQQ010000390.1:0-4855 GCA_037381725.1 Sedimentisphaerales bacterium | reverse complement strand
TCCAGGACGTCGCCGGCCTGGGAGTTGTCGGATTGGGCGCGAAGCCAGGCGTCGCCGGAGGTCCGGAGCCGGGACCGCCTGAGATGATCCTTGATCTTGTTCTGAGCGATGCGATAGACCCAGGGCCAGAATCGCCGGATATCGCGTAGCGAATTTACCTCCCGGACGACCGTCAGCAGTGTCTCCTGCAAGATATCCTCGGTCAGATCGTGGCTCCAGGTGGCTCGGAGGACTACCGGATACAGGCGTTTCCAAGTGATAACGGCCAGGCGTCCCATGCCCGTCCGGCTGCCCGAACGGGCCCGAGAAAGCAATTGCTGGATCGATTCGTTCTTCTCGTTCATCTTTATGGCCTCATCCCTATAAGGCCGCTCGCCCACCGGAAGTAACGAGAAAAGGCCGCAGAGGAAATCAGGTTTCAGGGTATCAGGCCGAGGCGGGCTGGTCTTGCCCGGTTTCCTGATCTTCTTCAGCGGCATCACCGTCGAGGACGCGCCAGGCCGGGGGCGTCAGTTCCGGGACGTGCCACGGGCTCTTGCACTGGTGGCATTTGGCCATGTCCGGTCGCCTTGGTTGCCCGCAATTGGGACAGGTCACGAGAGTTACGTTCGGCTTGATCAGCTTGTACGTGATATAGGCGGGCAGGCCGAAGGCGATGGTTCCCACGGCCCACCAGAGTCTGGCCTTTCGCGATAAGCCGACGACGGCGGCATTTTTCACGACCTGAATGGCGAGCCAAACGGCGAGGAGGATCGACGGAAAAATCAGCGGTAAGGCTGCCAGGAGCCGGATGACGGCGTTTTCATGGCTGTCTCTGGCTCTCATGGCGATGAACGAGTTGGGCAACAAAAACAAAGCGCTATAGCCGGATTCGGCCGTGAAAGTCGAGGCGGTGAAATAGGAGGCCAGAGAAAGGAGCGGCGGATGGAGGTTTTCGACCAGATACAGGCCAATGGTGGAGGCGGGTGATCCGGGGCTACCGAAATAGGCTTCCTCGACGGCGTTACGTCGCCTTCTGGAGTCTTTGTGGGGCCAAGCCTCCTCCTGTCCTTTCTGGTCGAAGGCGCTGACAGCCAGGTCGGTCCCATCTCGGGAAACAGCGGCGACGATCATCCCCGCGTAGCGCAACAGACCGTTTCCGGCGGTTGGCGCGCTTGCGGCTTCTGACGTATCGAGGAATTGGACCGGTCCGACGAAAACGGGTTTGGTGTCGTAGCTGAGCACATCTGGAGGCGTTGTCAGGCCTTCCGGGCCAAAAAGAGATTTCGTCTCAGGTAGCCGGCCCGCAGTTCCGGCCAATTCGAGCGTCGCTTTGTCGAGCAGGTTAATGGCACCGCTCTTGTCGAGAACGAGCAGATACGAACACCGGTCGCCATAGAAATCGACCTGCATGATGGGTTCGTATTCCTTGGCATGTGCGGTTTTATAGGGGAGAGAAGATTTCACCACTGGAGGCCGCCAGTTCAGATCCAGCACGAAGGGATTCTTGTCCAAAAACCCGATTTGGATGGGTTCGTGTCCGTCCTCGCTGCTGATTCCAGGGCCCTTTGTAACGGTCAGTTTCTCAAAGTCGATTTTGAAGAAACGCTTCAACGTCGCATCGTACAAGATAAGTGGGCGCAATCTTCCGTCGCCCCATTTCCAGATGAGCCAGGTGCGGTCTATGACGGGCTTGAAGAACCGGCCGAGTGAGCCGTCCGGGATTTCCGAGACGCCCTCCGGCCCGATGTAGTATTGTATCTCGCGGTACAGCTCGTTTCTATTGCGAATCCGCGCCCCCTCGTTGTACCGGTAAACGATCTGCCCGGAGTCCTTGTCGAAATACGCCCAGTCATCCTGTGAATCGGCGAGGTAGACGTTCGATCGGCTCCCGCCCGGCGACACCGATTCAAGATAATCGACAATGCCGAGTTGAAGGAGAAAACGCCCAGGATTCATCGCCACTGTGATCTGAGACTTGCTCGCGAGGTTCGGATCGTCTTCGATTTTCTCCGCCAGAAGCCCGGACGGTTCGATCGAGACGTTCGTGAGATCGCCCGGGATTCGTACGGAGAGGCTGACCCGGCATAGAAATCGCAGCCAGAATGCAGGAATCGAAAACAGCGTCAGGACGACGAAGCCGGTCGCGAAGACTCGAATGGGATAGCTGATGGAAGATTTCATCGCGATGTTCCTATAGGGACGTTGACGTAAACGTATGCCAGACACGTACGAGCGAGGCGATAATGAAAGGCACGACGACGAGTACGATGGGCGAGCCCAAACCTTTGACAATGACAAGTGAAATCAGAATGGCCGTCAGCGCCAGCCCGGCCAGTGCCGGCCCGGCTTTGCCTGATTTGAAGCCGGCTTGCAGACCGATGCAATAACAGGCGAAGGCGGTCAAGAAACTCCCGGCGAACGTATCGAAAAGCACGCCAGCAAAGACCGGGATGGGCGGCGAAAAAAGCCGAAACAGAATTGCGACCGCAATCGCTAACGGTACGAGCAACGTTAGAATCGCGAGCACCCCGGCAACAAGTTTGGCCAGCAATATCCGGCTTCTGCTGACCGGCAGCGTCGAGATAAAGGCGGAGATTCTCCGGGTCTTGTCTATGTACATCTGGACCGCTCCCATCGAGAAGAAGAGGAAGCTGGCGATCATCACAGCGGCGAGCAGCGCCCCCATCCGGGGGATGGCTCTATCGATCGACTGATACTCGAGCGTCACGGACACCAATATGCCGACTAAGATCGCGGAGATAATAATCATCGCGATGAAGAAGCCCACGTGGTCCCGAATTTCTCTTTTTATCAATGCAAACATTCTCTTGTCTCCCGCTATCAGGCTTCGACGGATTCGGACTTGTCCGGCAAGTCGGACTTGTCCGACGAGTCGGATTGTGGCCGGGTACATTCGATGAAGATGTCCTCAAGGCTCATGGGAATCTCGGTGCAATCTGAGGGTTTGAACGTTTCGAGGAGGGCCTGCTTCTGCTCGTTCCAATTGGCGACGGTCAGGACCATCTCGCGGCCCTCGATTTGCCGGTTGATGATCTCCGTGAGGTAGAGATCGGTCGGGACGGACTCGGCGAAGATCACGCGCAGCTTCCTGACACGCTGCTTGAGCTGCTCCAGCGGGCAATCCACCACGAGTTTGCCGGCGGTCAGGATGCCGATCCGGTCGGCGATCCGCTCGACGTCGCTGAGGATATGCGAGCTAAAGAGAATCGTCCGGCCCTGCTTCTGGATGATCTCGATGGCCAGCTCGAGGAACTGCCTGCGTGCGACGGTATCCAGCCCGAGCGTAGGATCGTCGAGGATCAGCAATTCCGGGTCGATGGCCATTGCCAGCGCCAGGTTCAGTTGTGCCCGCATTCCGATGGAGAGTTCTCGCACGCGCCGGTCGGTCGGCAGGCGAAAGGTCTCGATCAAGTGGCCGAAGAATTCATCGTTCCATTTGAGAGACAAGTCCTTACAGAGTTTGATCAGCCGTGCGACCCTGTAATTCTGGATCAGGTTGTGGCCTTCGGCGACGGAGCCGATTCGCGCGCGAACCTTGGCCGGCACGTTTGCTGATTCGGCGCCCAGCAGGAAGGTCTGTCCGCACGTAGCCGGTTCGAGACCCAGGAGGATCCGGATCATCGTAGTCTTACCCGCTCCGTTTCGTCCCAGAAGCCCATAAATGCAACCCTTAGGCACGCTCAGGTTGATGCCGTCCAGGACGCACCGGCCGTCGAAATACTTGACGAGATTCTCAATTACAATGACGTCGTCGTTCATCCGCTCGTCCTCTCAAATCGCGTCTGTTCCTTTCTAATCCCGTGCACATACGAACTGCCGCCTGCTGAGTATGACAATTCCAACCGCGCTGTAGACCCCGACCAGGGCGAAGCTGTGCATGACGCAACCGAGGCTCTTCAGCACGCTGTATTTGCCCATAGCCAGATTAGCCAGCAATTCGACGGGTGGGCCGGCATATCTGATAAAGCCCGTGATCGCTTCCGTGGCCGCGTGTTTCGGGAATAGACTAATCATCATCACGACAAGCAAATAGGCAAAGCCGAGAGCAGCGAAGAGAAGCATCGAATTGTGCGCACGTCTGACGACGGTCGATAGTGTCGTCGACAGCGCAGCCCAACTATTGAAGACCAGCCACGCAGACAGAAGCCACAGGGCGAGATTTTGCACGTTGCTCTTGTCTCGTATCAGCCCTGCATCCTTGAACTCGCCGACCCACTGATCCACGTTTTGCCCGGCGCCTCCGCTCGTGACCGCCAGCAGAATGAAGATCACCAGCCCGGCTACGACAAGGTGCACGAGAGCCTGAAGTGAAAGGCCAGCCAGGCGGCAAAGATAGAGCTCTCCGGGCCAGACGGGTCTCGTGATGAGAAGGCCGATCCGTCCTGAGGCGAGGTCGTCACCGATGATGCCTGCGCTGAGCAGCAGCGGGAGAAAGCAGCCGCTCCAGGCGAAAACCATCGGCCCCCACGGCCACGCGCGCCACACCTCTTTCGGAAAGGGTAACAAAAAGAGCACGCCATAGATCGCCAGCCAGGCGATGTGAACGACCCGAATGAAGGTCTTCCTGAACAAGGTTTCTCTAATCAGCTCATAGATCTTCATAGACTAATTCCCATTCTTGCACAGGCGAACGAAGGTGTCCTCGATGTTTTCCTTTTGGAGAACGACGCTCGTTATAGGCGCGCCGCTCGCGACCAGGCCGCTGACGATTTTCGGTACCTCTTCGACACCGCCGACCGCGAGGGCCAGCTCCGTCTCGGATACATCGAGCAGCTCATGGAGTGACATGACTTTTTCAGCCACGCGATGTCCTCCCGAGAGAACGCCGATTCGTAAACGTCCCATCCGCCCG
>JARRQQ010000389.1:0-8310 GCA_037381725.1 Sedimentisphaerales bacterium | reverse complement strand
ACGAGAATAGTATGCTTCGAGTCAACACCATTGGCGACCTCCCTCAGCACGTCTATCGGCAACTCCTTGCCACCGCTCTTTCCTACCGTAGCTCGGAACTCCTGATAAGTGGGACACGTAACGTCACCGACGCCCAGGATAATGTCACCACTTCGTAAGAACGGCTTTTGCTTGACCGGCTCGGCGAGGCCCAACCGCTCCAGCCAGCCGTGTACTTTGCGGCTGATCTTCGAGTCCGAGGATCTTATCACACCCAGGTTCTCCATCTGGAACCGCGGTACCATGGAGAAAATGTTTCCGTTCTCGGAAGCGATCAGCCTCAGCTTGATCCGGCTCTCGACCGATACGGTCCCCTTCTGCTTGTCCTTCCGCTCGGCCGTCAACACCACGTCGGGAGCGAGTGTATTCTCGATAATGTCCATCAACTCCCAGTTGGTCTGGACTTTTTGGCCGTTGACCGCGAGGATCCGGTCGCCGGGACGCAGGCCCGTACTCTTGTAGAAGACGTAGGCGTCCTTCGGGGTCAGGGCGGCAATCGTCAAGGTGTCCGGCGCCACAATGCCGAAGGTCCTGATTGGCTGGTTCGGAGTCTGTTCAGCCACAAGGGTATAATCCCCCTGGCTACCGTCCTCGTGCCTGACCTTCATTTCGATATGCTGGTCTCTGCCGGACAGGGCGGCCGCCATGGCGATATTTGTGAAATCGAGGTCTTTCTTCTTGCCCGCAATTTCGATCACCTCGTCGCCGGGCTGCAAACCCGCTTGCGCCGCCGGTGAATTTGGTATCACTCCGCCGACCACGGCAGGTGGAAGATTGATGCCCTTGAGAAAAGCGATCATGAAGATAATCACGGCACTGAGCACATTGAAGGTCACTCCGGCGGCCAGAACTGCGGCGCGACTAAGAGCTGGCTTGTTGGCAAACGAGCGAGGATCCTTGCTGGATTTGACCGATCCGACGTCGTCCTGGCCCAGCATCTTGACGAAACCGCCGAAGGGAATAAGGCCGATGCGATATTCCGTGTCGCTGGGGTTGCCCTTGCCACCCACCGTAAAGGTCAACATCGCTTCCTGTGGATCCCCCTCGTTCTTTCCCGGCTTGGTCAGAATCTCCGGCAAGATCCGAATCCGAATACCCTCTTCCCTTCGTTGCACCCCGAGCAGGATCGGCGGCATGAACAGTGAAAAAGCTTCCACCTTGATGCCGGACGCCTTGGCCACGACAAAGTGGCCGAACTCGTGTACCATGATGACCAGCCCGAACCCGAGTAAGACCATCAGGACGTTGCCGACGACGCCGATGTGCATGACGGCAAACATGACGATCGCGACGCCGATGCAGATCAGCAAAAAAACCCGAAAATACCTGTCAAAAAAACCTTTTGATTCCGACATTGGCATACCTCTATATTAGCATACGGACCAGACACTATACGTTATGCGCCACCCCCGTGACCTGGCTTCTGGCCCAGGCATCCGCGTCGAGTAACTCTTCGAGCGATGCGGCGGGTCTCGCCTCATGCTTGTCCAGGCAACGCTCGACAAGCTCGATGATGTCAACGAAGCTGATCCTTCCCGCCAGGAATTCCTCGACCGCCGTCTCGTTTGCAGCATTGAAGACGACCGCAGCCGTGCCGCCCTTTTGGGCCACCTCATACGCCAGCGGCAGCGCACGAAAGGTTTCCGGATCGGGCCGTTCAAATGTGAGCTTGCCCATTTCTTCGAGCCGCAATCTCTTGGCGATACCGGCCACACGGGCGGGATGCGTCAGCGCGTACTGAATCGGCAGGCACATATTGTGATCTTAGGCCCCATGTTCCAAACGGGATGCGCCAGGGCTTGCTCCAAGGTTACGTTTTGGATATCTTCGGCGGAAGCCTGCCTGAAAGGCCCGCCGGACGCAGTCAGGATAATTCTATCGACCTCGTGACGGCGGCCCGATTGCATCGCCTGGAAAACAGCCGAATGCTCACTGTCCACAGGCAGAATAAAAGCACCGTTGTTCTCTGTCTCTTTCCTGAGCAACTCCCCTGCGATGACGAGCGGCTCTTTGTTGGCGATGGCCAGCCTCTTGCCCTTCTTCGCAGCGGCAAGAACCGCCGGCAGACCCGCGGCGCCGACCACAGCGGTCAGGACCGTATCGACGTCATCAAGCTGCGCAATCTGCGTCATGCCCTCCGGGCCGGCCAGAATCTCCATGTCCAGATCCCCCGCCAGTTGGCGAAACGGCCCGACGTAATCGACGTTAGTGACAGCTACGAAGCGGGGCTTGTATCGACGCGCCTGCCCGGCCAGCAACCGGACGTTGCTGTGAGCGCTCAACGCCACAATTCGGTACTCCGGCCCTAGCGCCTCGACGACGCGCAGCGCGTTTCGCCCAATTGACCCGGTCGAACCCAAGATGGCAATCTGCCTGGTCACGACTTTTCATTCCCGCAATTCAAAACAGCCACAATCCCCAACGCGGCGACACTCGCGTGTAAGTATACGGAATCGCAAGCGGATAGCAAGAAACAATGGCTCGTTTCACATCAATTCTCAGTGAATGACCTTGTTGAGAGGATAGGTTATGATGGCGGAGGCGCCCGCTCGGGTGAGTCTGGGGACCAAGGATCGTTCAATCGAATCGTCAATAATGACCTCGACCGCTACGTAGTTCGGATCGGCAAGGGAGGATACCGTGGGGCTTTTCTCCGCCGGCAGGATGTCCAAGATCGACTTCAAATCGTCCTTCTTGATATTCATCTTCAGCCCGACCATGCTCCCGGCGTTGACCGCCGCGTTCAGCAGGATGGAGATATTTTCCACCTTCTCGCGCTTGAATGAATCATCCCAGGCTTGCCTGTTGGCGATGAACCTCGTTGTCGAGCGGATCACTGTATCGATGATTCGCAGGTTGTTGGCGCGCAGGGAAGCGCCGGTCTCGGTCAGTTCCACGATGGCGTCCACAAGCCGGGCCTTGACTTCGGTGGCGCCCCAGCTAAACTCGACCTTCACGTCGAGGCCCTTGTCAGTGAAGTACTTCTTCGTGACGTTTTCCAGCTCGGTGGCGACGATTCCTCCAGACTTATCCTTTGGGTCATCTACATTCTTCTCATCCTGCTAAGTTATGTAACTTCGTGCCGGATTGATCGTTGCTTTGCTGTACGCAAGCTCGCAGACCTCGACGACGTCCGAGCCGTTTTCCATGATCCAGTCGTGGCCGGTAATGCCGGCATCGAGAACGCCATCTTCGACGTATCGGCTCATTTCCTGGGCCCGCAGCATGATGAGTTGGATTTGCTCGTCGTCGATGCGGGGCCTGTAGCTTCTCTTGGAGTCAACAATGTGGAACCCGGCCTTGCCGAAAAGCTCGACCGTTGCTTTCTGCAAACTGCCTACGGGAATACCTAATTTCAGGATTTGGTCTGCCATTGTCTGCTTGTCTCGCTTGTGAGTCTGCTCTATTCAGGTCGTCTATTTCTTCGCTTTCTTTTGAGTCCTCGCTCTGCTCTTGGTCCTTTTCTTGGCGGCGGTCCTGGTCTTCTTCCTGGGCCGTCTCGCCTTTTCACTCTCTTGTCGAAGCAGAGCGTAAAACTTGTATCCGTCCTTGGCGGGAATCTGCTTGGTCAGAAAGCCTTCGATTTGCTGCTCCTCCGCATCCGGCGTAACCAGATCATTGGTACGAAGGTATTCGAGCATCTTGTTCGTCAGCGGAATGGCGTGCCCTCGCAGCGCGACGAGCGTGCAGTAATCGACCGCGAACCGTGCTATTCCGTCGATTTTCTCAAGCGCCTGCCTGGCCGGGCGTTTGCCGGTCTTTTTCAAAGACTCCAGGTCCATCTTGTGAAACTCATCGAATATGGACCGCAAAACCTTGATGATGGACGAAGCGATCTCCTTGGTGGCGGGCGTGTCTTTGCCCAGAACCTCGACGACTTCCTCAACGCGCGAGACCCGCATATCGTTCCAATCGACGAAATTCTCGGCAAATCGGGCCATTGCAGACTCGGCTGCTTTCTCGGTCAGCTCAGCGCCGACCAGGGCGTAGACAATCGAATCTACAACCGCGTCGTGGCCGGCCGGCTGCACCGCCGGGCGCTTACGGCTCAGCGCGCGATACAATGCCTTTATTCTCTTGGAGTACTCCTTGCTGTTCTTCATATCCGCCTCTGCTGGGGCAGTCGCGCGAGCCGGTCAGCCCGTGGTCAGATCCCCGTCCGCTGATTCGACTCCTCTTGATCCTTGAGCTCTCGTTCGTGAAGCTCCTTGGCCGCCTTGTCTATCAACTCTATCGTCTGGAGAGTCTTCTTGAATTTCTCGTCTGTATGAAAGTGCAAAACGGGACAGAACTTGCTCTGCACCCGGCCTGCCAGCAGAGCCTGTATACGAACCCTCGCGTGGTGTATGGCCGTGAACGTCTTGTTCTGGCCCGCCTCGTTCGTGCCGAAGATACTCAGGTAGACGTGGGCATTGCGAAGATCGGGAGCCACCTCCACTCGCGTAACGCTCACGAAGCCTTCGATGCGCGGATCGTTCAGATGATTTGCAATGGCGTCGCTGACCGCTTCCTTCACGACGCGAGCCACTTTTTCCTGCCTTCGGGTTGCCATAGATGTGCGTCAAGATCCAAGGGTTCTGGCCACTTTGACAATTTCGTAGAATTCCAGCACGTCGTCGACTTTGACGTCGTCGAATCCCGCTATCTTTACACCGCATTCCAGGCCCGCCCTGACCTCGCGAACATCGTCCTTGAAATGTTTGAGGGTCTCGATGCTCAGGTTGTCCTTGAGCACAATGTTGTCGCGTATCAGTCGCATCTTGGCGCTTTTGGTCACAACTCCGCTGCTAATATAGCAGCCGGCCACCGTGCCGATTCGCGAAATCTTGAACGTCGTCCTGACCACCGCCCGGCCGAGCGAACTCTCTGTTTCTTCCGGTTCGAGCAGACCGACCATGGATTTCTGCAAATCCTCGGTAATGCGGTAGATAACGTTGTAGAGTCGTATCTCGACGCCGTTGGCCTCCGCGGTCTTGGCGGCATATTCCTCGCTGGCGACGTTGAAGCCGATGATAATGGCATTCGAGGCCTCAGCCAGCACAACGTCGCCCTCGGTTATCCCTCCCGGAGCCGCGTGAAGAATGTTGATCTTGACCTCGTCCGTGCTCAAATCCGACAGATACTTCTTCAAAACATCCACCGATCCCTGGACGTCGGCCCGAATGATGACGTTGAGCGATTCGGTCTTGCCCGCTTCGATCTGGCTGAACAGGTTGTCCAGAGTCACCTGGCTTCGTTCCGCCAGCGCGCCTTCCCTTTGCCTCGCCTGGTTTTCCTCGGCGGCGTCCTTGGCCTTGTTGATGTCGTCCAGACAGTAGAACCTGTCGCCCGCCTGGGGCACATCGCTCAGTCCAATGATCTCCACTGGCATGGAACTCGTGGCCGTTTTTGTCTCCTTGCCCCGACTGTTGGTCAGCTTCTTGACTCGCCCGTAGGCGGCGCCGGCCAGAACCACGTCGCCTTCGTTGAGCTGACCTTCCTTGACCAGGAGGCTCGCCACCGGCCCGCGCTGCGCGGACATCCGTGCCTCGATCACCCAGCCCATCGCGGGGATCGTGTTATCGGCCCTTAGCTCGAGCAACTCGGCCACATAGTCCAGCGATTCGAGCAGATCGCTGATACCCTCGCCGGTCACGGCGCTGGTCTTGACGACTTCCGTCTGGCCTCCCCACTCGGTCGGCGTCAGTTCGTGCTCGGACAATTGAGCGTAAATCCGGTTGATGTCGCAGCCGGGCAGGTCGATCTTGTTCAGCGCGACGATAATCGGGACGCCTGCCGCTTTGCTGTGGGCGATAGCCTCAACGGTCTGGGGCATGACCCCGTCGTCAGCCGCCACCACTAGCACGACCACGTCCGTCATATTAGCGCCCCGGGCGCGCATGGCTGTAAAGGCTTCGTGCCCCGGTGTATCGAGAAACGTCACCGTCTTACTATCCCAGGAGACCTCGGAGGCCCCGATATGCTGCGTGATGCCCCCCGCCTCTCCCGCGGCCACATGCGTCGCTCGTATCTTGTCCAGAAGGCTGGTCTTGCCGTGGTCTACGTGCCCGAGCATAGCAGCCACGACCGCCCGCTTTTGGAGATGCTCCCTCGGACGCTGCTCAAACTCAGTCCGTATCTGTTTTTCGAGCGTCGTCTTGTGCTCGACGACCAGCTCAGTATCAAACTCCACGGCGATCAGCTCCGCAACATCGCTGCTTATCACCTGATTAGCCGTCGCCATGGTCCCCTGCTGCATCAGTTTCAAGATAATGTCCGCTGATTTGACCGCCAGGGCTGAGGACAAATCCTTGACCGTGATCGGCTCAGCGATAGTCACTCTCTGTGGCCTCACCGGGCCGCTGATCTTCTGCTTGGCCCGGCTGGCGATCCTACGGCTCGGACGAACGCGAAGCCCCTCACCTCCGGCGGCGTCCAGTCTGGCTCGCCTCTCCTCGATGTCTCTTTGTCTCCAGCGACCGCCGACTTTGGCTTTCTTCCCTGCCCCCGCCTCTCGATCTTCCTGCTTTCGCCCGCGCGTTCTATCTTTGTGCCGCTTCGGTCCGTGCCGTTTGTCCTTTGATGGAGCGAGACCCGTGTCTTCCGAACCACCCTTGCTGTACATCAGCGGCTCAGGCGCTTCGACCCGAACGACCTGCGGACCGCTGAGCTTCGCCGGCTCAGGCTTTTCTAAGATCGGTCCGGCGGGCACAATCGGCTCCGGTTCTGGCTCCGGTTCAGGCTCAGGCTCGGGCTCGGGCTGCTCGGGAGCTTCGATCGTCGGCTCTTTCGGCTGCGGCGGCTCCTCCGCGATCGTCGTAGCGCCCGCAGACTCCTCTTCATCCGGGGCGGCTGTCTCGTCGCCGGGCTTCTCAAGTTGGGCTACGCCGGCCACCACCTCCGCCGCCTGGGACGCTTGGGCCGCTGGCTCCAGCGCCGGCGTCTCAGGGGCTTCCGTCTCTACTGTCTCAAGCGGCTCTGGTTTTGCTTTCCTCTTGACGCGGACCTTCTCCAAATCCACCTTCTCTGATGTCTCGACTGTCGTGACGTTCTCGCCTTCGGTGAACCACTCCCGGACGGTCGCCGCCAAGCCAGCGGATATGACCGACATGTGGTTCTTAACTTCAAGGCCCTCGTCCTGACACTTCTTCACAACGGCGGAGCTCTTGACGCCGAGTTCCTTGGCTAAAATGTAAACTCTTGTAGTCGCCAAAAACAGTTCTCCAATCTCATTCGTACCTTGTACGCTTCATTCTGAACGAGATACGTCTATGATTCCTTATCCTGTATCTTTGCCTGTTGGTGCGCCAGCTCCTTTTATTCCTCCGGCGTAAGTATATCGATGTCCCAGCCCGTCAGCCTGGCGGCCAGCCGAACGTTCTGTCCGTGCTTGCCGATGGCTAAGCTGAGCTGGTCCTCGTCCACGACCACCGTGGCCCGCCCCAACTCGAAACACAGGGCGATCTCGCTCACTTTTGCAGGCATCAATGCGTTCGAGACGAGCACCTGGGACGAGTCATTCCAGCGCACAATATCAATCTTTTCCCCGCCGAGCTCATCGACGATATTCTTAATCCTGCTACCCCGCACCCCTACACACGCGCCAACCGGGTCCACCTTTTCGTCGAACGACGCGACCGCGACTTTCGTTCGGTAGCCCGCCTCCCGAGCCAGCGCACGTATTTCGATGATATTCTCCCCTATCTCAGGCACTTCCAGCTCGAACAACCGGCGGATGAAGTCAGGATGCGTACGAGAGAGAATGATCTTGACCTGGTTCGAGGTTTCCTTGACGTCGAGAATCAGACATCGGACTCGCTCACCCACACGATGATTCTGGCCCATAATCTGCTCGCTCTTCGGCATGAAACCCTCAGTCCACCGGTCGAGGTTAACGATCAGCGTGCCGCTTTCGTAACGGACGACGGAACCGCTGATAATCTCTCCTTTTCGCTGGGCGAACTCCGCAAAGATGCTGCTTCTTTCATCGGCGCGGATCTTCTGGATGATGACTTGCTTGGCGGTTTGTGCGGGGATTCGGCCAAGCTGCTTTATGTCAATCTGCACTTGGTCCTTGAAAGCAACGATCTGACCCGTATTGCGGTCAATGCTGACGACAATGTCGCTGTCCGGCTCCCCAAAGTGTTTTCGCGCCGCCGAGACCATGGCTTCTTCAAGATCCACAAAGATCGATTCTTTGTCGATATTCTTGTCGCGAGCGATGTTCTCGACGACTCGTAGCAGTTCCTGGTTCATCTTTTTCTCTTCCTGACTCATATTCTGCAACCCGGC
>JARRQQ010000388.1:5003-7958 GCA_037381725.1 Sedimentisphaerales bacterium | reverse complement strand
GAAGAAGCCTTCGTTTGTTCTCCACAAGACCCTTTAGACGATCTACCCTCATGATGCACCTCCCTTTTTGGTCGAGCTCGCGAGCGTGGAGACCGTAAGATCGAGTTCCACCTGTTCTCGCTTCTTCGGATCAACCTATATCTTGAATTCTTCGACCCCCACCAAGTAAGGATTCTCGTTCAGACGGGTCAGAAAATCGAGCACCTGTGAAAACCGGCATGTGGCGGTACATTTGACCAGCAGCAGATCGTAGCCAACTTGCGACGATCTCTTGCTGGCCTGAACCTGCAAGGGCTTGTTCTTGATTCCGGCCCTCTTGAGCTGCTCACTGAGCTTGTCTCTGAACAGAAAGCTTTGCTGGTCCTCGACCTGGGGCATCTCAAAAACGGGGACGATGGACATCAAACCGGCTTGTTTGGCCTTATCGACGTCAATCGCCGCCAGCTTGGCCTGCAGTTCTATACCCTTCTGTTTGGCGGCCGCCCAGCGGTCGCGCCACTGGGATCCAAAAAAGAACAGCAGGATCGCCACGGCGGCGACGGCGCCGAGCTTCAAGGCTCGTATGTCTTTTTCACTCAGTTTAGCGATCATAATTTTCCCAGACTTGAAGCTCTTGTCCTCTTCTTGGTGAAGTTCTTGTAATGAAACGTCATTTTGAACGTGATCTGTCGGCTCTTACGGTCGGTAGACGGCGTGCAGTTGACTTCCTCAATGTCCTTCTGCTCCTGGAGACTCTTCTCGAAGTTCCTGAGTTGCTCATTGCTGCCGGCCTGGCCGCTAATGGTTAACAACTGGCCCTTTTTAAAATGCAGGCTGTTCAACTTGATGCCCCGTTCACCGCTCTTGTTCACAGTTTCGAGAAGGTTCAACACATCCGGCCTTTCGCGTGCAACCATTCGAATGAGCTGCTGCCGCTCCACAAGCCGGTCCATGTCCATGTCTGAAATAGACGCTTTGAGTCGATGTTTTATTGCCTCGGGGCTTTTCACGTCTATCGCGTAGGCCACGAGAGCCAGCAGGAGGAGCATGATGCCGGCAAAGACGCCGGCAAGCTTCGGCGAGTACAGCCAGCCGGAGTGCCCCTTCTTCTCAGTGGGGCGGTACACTCGCGAGAAGATATTCAGCGCCTTTTGTCTGTCCTCAAACGCCATCAACGCAAGCCCTATCGGCGCGCGGTATTCATAGAGTTCTTCAGGGCCGGGCTCGATTTCCGCTTTCAACTTGTGAACATCCGGTAAGGCAATGCGTGCGTTAAATTGGGAGAATCTGAGAGACGAAACGATGCTCACGTGCACGGCGCCGCCGTCGGAAAGCACGAAAATCGGCAATTCAGCCTGCTCGGCACAGCCGAACAGCCCCAGTACGCTTCTCATGTCCTGGGCGAAACGTTCCGTCGTTTCGGTTTGGTCCTGCGCCGCCTCCACGGCAAAGTCCTCCGTTCCCATATCCAAGACCACAGCATTGCTCAATCGTCCGTTCTCGACCAGGCACACCTGCGTATCCCAAGCTCCCGTACTCAAGACAATAGCCTTCTTTTCAACTCCTCCAAAGACGGTTCTCCACGCCTGTACGATGCCTTCGCAGTCCAGAAGGATGCTTGCTGGGCGAATGGACCGCACGCTTTCCGCAAAATTTTGCAGTTGCTGCTTCCTTGCCACGGCCATCGTGACGCCTATCTCGCCCCCTTGCATGGAATCGGTCCGCCAAGCCAACTCGATTTGTTCAGCGGGCAGCGGCAAGCGGCTTTCAGCCTGTAAATGCACAATGGAGGCAATTTCCTTTTCCCCCACTGCCGGCACGGTCGCGCGGTGAAAGACGGTGCCGGCTGAGTTGTAGCCGACGATCACCTTCCTGGAGTGGTTCTCGTCGGTCTGCGGGCTCTGCTCAGGCGTTAATCCACACTCAGTCGCAAAGGATTGCCAGTCCGCGCCTTCGCTGCTCCTGGTCCATAAAATCTCCACGGACCCATTCGTCCTGCGAAGTTCTACACCCTTGAGTGTATCGCCCTCTTTCACCATGGTGATCACGGATTGCGGCTCTACCACATCGGTCTTGTTGTTGTTCATATCGCTTGCTCTTTCACCTCAGAAGCATAGGGTTCTAAAGAATATTGCATGGTCCATTCGCGATGGTTAGTTGTGACCACCCTCGTACCAAAAAAGTACTTTACAAGGTGTCTGGCTTCTGTCCACAACCGCTTCGGTCACCAATGTGGCCCCGTTGGGCCCGTTGCGATCAGCCGTTGCCACGCAACGAATCGTGAAGATGTCGGAGCGTGTCGTGATATAGTTCTGGATTTGGTCGTACGTGCCCTGGTCAATAATGGCCGCGCTGACCAGCTCCGATGTATCCTGAATCCCTTCGGTTAGCGACTCCCGGTAGTTGACGATCGCCTGGGCATCGCGTCCGGCCTGCTGGCCACCACCAAGCAGAGCAGTCAACACAATGTCCGATGCTGTATTGATGTTCACTTTCGCGTACGTCTGCGTGCTGCTACTCTGGCCGTTCTCGTTCTGTTGATTCTGGCCGCTTTGACTCTGATTGTTCTGGTTCTGTCTACCCTGGCCTTGACTTTGTTGACTTTGGGTGCTTTGGTTCTGGTTTCCCTGGCTTCGGTTTCCCTGGTTCTGACTTCCCTGGTTTCGGTTGCTTTGATTTTGTCCTCCCTGATTCTGGCCACTCTGATTCTGGTTACCTTGGGTCTGATTCCCCTGGTTCTGGTTTCCCTGACTCTGACTCCCTTGGCTCTGATTGCCCTGAGTACCTTGACTCTGACCGCTCTGACTCTGGTTGCCCTGGTTCTGGCCAGTCTGGCTTTGATCGTCCTGGCTCTGACTACCCGTGGTCTGGCTGGAGCCGGTAGGATAACAGGTCAGGTACGCCGCCCACCCGAGGTCCAGGGCGTCGTCCCCATCATCCGCCGGCGGGCTGAGGTTTCCGTCCCTTTCGTTATAG
>JARRQQ010000388.1:0-4871 GCA_037381725.1 Sedimentisphaerales bacterium | reverse complement strand
TAGTCCAGTCGCCCGTTCAGGTTTGTATCTTCGCCATAGAACAGGTCTTCTGTAACGTCCTTCACCAGAAGCAGTTCGCGGATTGTCCGGAAGGGGGCGTTCCGAGCCGTGTATAGGTAGGGTAGGTTCTCGTAGTATCCGCTCTCGACGCCCACGCTACCCGGCACATCGTCCGAGTCGCGCCAGTCAATGATCGCGTCCGCCGTTTCTTCAAGCATATACGGCAAGCCCAAACGCTGCTCCCGCGTGGCTGTATTCACGTTCAATTTGCTCGTCTCGTCTATGACGCGCACGTTGAACCAGCAGCCGTGAAGCGGGACATCGTTGAAGTCTTCCTCGCTGCTGTTCCACACGTCGATCGCGCTGTCATTTTCCGTGGTGTCTTCCTTGAGCACCGCCATTGCCTTCTCTATCCCGGCCCGACAGGCCCACTTGCAGCGAATGCCTTCCACCCTGGCTGCGCTGACTTTCATATCCAAGCGGCTCTTGCGCCCGAGTATGGCGACCATCACGACGAGGATCACGACCGTCCAGAGCACGGTAATGATAACGATCCCTTTCCTGTTTCTCGTGGTGTTCGCGTTCATAATCAAGCACGCACTAGAGATTTCTACTATTCGTCTCGAAGGACGAGCCCGGCTGTCTACATGCCGGCCTCGGCCTCGGTCCCGCTCTCGAGAGCCGTCGTATTCCCGGCGGCCCGCGTCATGGGGATGACCAACGATTCGGTCGCCGGCTGACCCCTGCCCGACTGCTTGGCAACGATGGTTATGGCCACCAGGCCTGGAAGGGATCCCATCTCCTCCGGCCATTCCGTGGACCATTCTTCGCCGTCGAAATACTGCACTTCGAAACCGTCGATGTCCTCGGCGATAACCGTCAGGACCCCGCCCGGCTCCACTTCCTTATTCGGATACGGCCACAATCGTCTCATCAGCAACGAGCGGTCCTCGTCTTCCGTCAGGAAATACTCGACTTCGTATACGTCGCCTTCCGGTTGTTCGACCCTGGCCTTCGTCCGATTGACCGTGTAGAAAATCAGATGACTCGTGCTGCGGTCCGCCGACAACTCTTCGACGGTCCCGATAAATCTCATATTGTCCGTCTGGTCGTCGCGATAGAAATTCGCAAGGTCACGAGCGATCATGTTCGCGGCAAACCTCACTTCCGCCGCCGCACCAATATGCCGGTCGAGCACCTCCGAGCTGGCGGTGACCGTCCGTAACGCGCCAACCGCCACCAATGCGATGAATACGCCGATCGTGGAGGCGACCAAAACTTCAACCAACGTGAATGCTCTTGTTCTCGGAGACATTTTCTTTCGTACTACTGCGCTTGCGATTGAGCCTGTCCGGCGGGGCTGGTCGTCTCGGTGGTTTCTCCCGCCACCGTTGTCCCGTTAAACATCGTGTCTATCTCGAGGCTGTAGGGGCGATTGGCCTCAACCCACGTGACCATCGCGGTCACCAGATACAGATTGTCAATATCTTGGTATTCCGTCGTGATACTCCAGTGATATGTCTGCCCCGTCTCTTCGGTCTCCCCCTCCATTTGTCCCAGTTCGCCGATCGAATCAATGCCCACGTAGTCGATCATCGCTAGTTGCTTGTCGGCGACGCACGCCGCCGCCTCGTACCGCCTGTTGACCCTCGTGCCGATCAGGGCACGGGCAGAGATCGATCCGACGACCATCACCGCGCCGCAAAGGATCACACTGGCGGCGATAACCTCCACCAGCGTGAAACCCCTCTTTTTCTTGGTCGATCTCGTTCTCATTGAGCATCCAAATCGATCGTTGTGACCTTTATATTCTCAGCCGTACCGAACTGGACCTTCGCAATACCCGTGGCAGCGCCGATACTTATTGTGTAGTGTGTTTTGCCGTCGCCGATCTGCACCACCGCTGATTGGGCGGTCCCGTCCGGCGAAAAGACGATCGTCTGCTGTTCCGCCGCCGTCGACTCCACCTCCCAGGCGCCAGGCACGACCTCGACCACCTCGAAGGTGACGTCCCCGTCCAATTGTACCGGCTTGCAGAAGACGTCTTTGACGGTCTCCAAACCCACCTGATCGGTATTCTCATCCCAACGCAACGTCGTCAGAGAGAAACCCCGATTGGCCAGATCCATCTCCAAACGGTAGGGCGTCTGCCGCTCCATCGCCATGATCCTCGCGTACTCGGCCGTAAGGAAAAAATCCTGCGCGGCCCTACGTACCTTCATGCCTCGGAACGTCCCGACGTACAAACCGGTTCCCGCACTCGCAATCAGTCCGATGACGAGAACCACCAGCAGAATCTCCGGGATCGTAAAGCCCCGCCGCCTCATAACGACTTTCACTTTCGCGTTGCGCGCTCGTACACGGCTAGCAGACAGCGACTCACTCGTTGACAATATCCGCGCTGTCACCTTCGCCGCCCTCCATGCCGTCCTGCCCGTAGCTGATCAAATCGAAGCTACCTGGATTCACCTCACCCTCGGCTACGTAGATGTAAGGATTCTCCCACAAGTCCATCAGATCGCTAGCCTTGCAGTACGGACCGTTCCACTTGCCTTCTTCCAGGTCCGTCGGCGCCGTGACTAATGCTTCGAGTCCCTCGGAATCGTCCGGATATCGCCCGCAATCCATGTAGAACCGCGCTAGTGCGCTTTCAATTATGGCCATCTTCGCTCGGGTCAAGTCCGCTTTCGTCTTGCCGACACCCGTGAACAACCTCGGAGCCACGAAGGCGGCAAGCATCGTAATAATCAAGACAACCACGAGCAATTCGACAAGCGTAAATGCTTTTCTTCTCGTATTCTTGCACTTCATTTCTGGTCACCTCTAAAAACTGTCTTGCGAATCGTTTCTCGTTGTTCGCTCTGTCAATCAGTGCCCGAGCGCTCCTCCGCTCATTTGCATCAGCACAATGGGAAGCAGCGTGGCCGCGATGATAAAACCAATGACTAACGCCAGCAGTAATATCAAAAGCGCGGGGAAGATCGACATGAACCGGTTGATGGCGGAATCCGCCTCGCCATCGAAGGTATCGGCGGCGTTGAGCAGAAGCTCATCGAGCTTTCCCGTCTGCTCCCCAACCGAGACGATCTGTATAAGCAACGGCGGGAAGCATCCCGACTGCTCCAGAGGCTCAGCCAGTGGCTCGCCCCGCTTGACCTTTTCCGCCACCGCATCAATCTCCTGACCCAGAAGCTCGTTCCCGAGCGTATCGCGGACGACCTTCAGCGCTTCCAAGATCGTGACCCCTCCCATAGTCAGCGCGCCGAGCGTCCTCGCAAATCGGCCTACGGAAATCGTTCTCAAAACCGAACCCATGACCGGGATATTCAGTTTGAACGCATCGTATTTCAGTCGTCCTTCTGTTCTTATCCACTTTCGCAGGTAGTAGAACGCCATTATGATGCCAGCCAGGATAAGCCACCCGAAGAAGGTCGTGAACAAGCCCTTGAGGAAGCCGCTCAGGCTCATGAGTATTCGCGTGGGCAAGGGCAGCATGGATATGTCCGCCGCCAAAGTCCGTATGATTCGCGGCAATATCACGGTCATCACAAGGGTCACGGATACAAGCCCGAGAAACAAAACGAAAAGGGGATAGGCGGAAGCGTTCTTCATGTTGGTCTTGATCTTCTCTTCCCGCGTCAACATCTCCGCCAACTGGGCCGAGGTTTGTTCGAGAATACCGCCCGTTTCACCGACTCTTATCATGGAGATGTACAAGGGGCTGAAAACCCGCTCGTGTTTAGCCATCGCTTCCGAAAGCGCCTGACCGGAACTGACGGCCTCGGCCAGATCAGTCAACAACTGTTTACCGCCGGCCTTGTGCTGTTGCCTGCCGATGAGTTCCAGGGCCGTCAGCAAAGGAAGTCCCGCGCGCAAAGCCGTGCTGAGCTGGGTGGTGATGGCCAGAAGATCTTTGCCCGTCACCCTCTGCGAGCGGAATCGCAGAAACCGCATCAGCTCGTCGGTCAGCCCGATGGTGCCTCGGCCGCCTCTGGCCTGCTCAATTAGCTCCGTTACGAAGTGACCCTGACCCGCTAACAGAGCGACCGCACCTCTGCGGTCAGCCGCTTCTATTCTACCCGTGACGTGCTCGCCACTACGATCTACCGCCTTGTAGGAAAACTGGCCCAATTTAGACTCTCACCTGTCGAATGTCAGTTGAGGCCCGAGAAGCCGCCTTGCGTCTACTCATCTTCGCCGATGCTCTTGGCGACTCTGAATATCTCCTCGGGCGTCGTGACGCCTTCCAAAACCTTTGTCAGGCCGTCATGTACCATGCTGATGTGGTCGGCCGGAGCAGCCTTGATGATCTGTTCCGTCGTCGGCCGATTTGCAATGAGCTCTCGAAGTCTGCCGGTGATCCTGAGCAGCTCGTATATCCCCGTTCGTCCGGTCATGCCCGTCTGATTGCACTCGTTGCACCCGGCGCCGTGATAGAACGTCACGTCAGGGCCGAGATGCATCGAGCCGTTCAGGTTCTTTAATAGACTCTCGTCCGGCTTGTACGGCTCCTTACAGTACGGACAGATATTGCGCACGAGCCTCTGAGCCAGCACGGCCTCGAGGGAACTGGCCAGAAGGAAAGGCTCAACACCCATGTCAACTAGGCGGGTGACGGCCCCCGGCGCGTCATTCGTATGAAGCGTCGAGAAAACCAGGTGCCCCGTCAGGGCCGCGCGGATGGCGATATTCGCCGTCTCTTTATCACGAATTTCACCAACCATCACGATATCCGGATCGTGTCGAAGGATATGCCTGAGGCCCGTGGCGAACGTCAGCCCCCTTTTCGGATTAACCGGCATCTGGTTGATACCTTCGAGCTGGTATTCCACGGGGTCTTCAATCGTGATCATCTTGACCGAAGGGGAATA
>JARRQQ010000387.1:0-4872 GCA_037381725.1 Sedimentisphaerales bacterium | reverse complement strand
GGCATCCTGTGCGTTTGCGAAGGCCAGTCTGAACCGGTTTTCACTATTTTGCAGTGCTCTGGTTGCTTTCCGCTGCTTGGTGATGTCGGAAAGGATGTGAACGGCACCTACCAGTTCCCCATCGTCATTTATCAGAGGATCAACCTTGATATTCAGCCATTTGTCCCCTATTTCGAAGTCTTTTGTCTCGCTGCGTCGAGATTCATACATGCGCACGAGGGGGCACCTTTTCACCGGCTGCGATGAATTGTGGAGCAACTCGCAGCAGCTTTTGCCGATGATCTCCTTGTACGGCCTGCCCAAGAATCGCGTCATGGCAACATTGCACTGAACTATTTTACCGTCACTTTTGTCAATAATGCAAACGCCGTCGGTAATAGCATTGAAAGTCTCATGCCATTTTTGGGCAAAAGAATTGAGCTTCTGCTTTATCGCGGCGCGTTCACGAATGCGTCTCCGCTTCTGACGAACATAGAGCCAAAAAAGGACTGCCCATGACAAAATGACACTTGAGACCGCAAGGGATCCAACCATCACTCGGCGCTGCCTGTCGCGCCGATCTTCCATGACCCTCTCCGCGTTGCCGATGAATGCTTTCATGGCTTTGTTATAGGCACGTCTTTGCTCTTCGTACTCCGGGCTTTGCAGCATCGTGGTCGCACGGTCATATTTCCCCTGACGTACCAGATCAAGAGCTGCAGCTTCCGTCTTGTCAAGCTTGTCATCGACACAGACGCTTAGAGCTTCCTCGGCGTTCCTCGTGTCTGTGATACTATCTTTGAAAACGGACCTAATCTCCTCGACCGCCGCTTCTATCCTTGAACCAGATGCCTCGTCCTGACTTGCCCATTTCATATCTCCAGTGGCCGCGGCCATCTTTGCCGACATAGCAAGCAGTTCGTCGCGGTACAGAGTGGAACCTTCCATTCTGATCAACTTCTCAAGCTGATCGTCAATGGTCAGAATATGCCTGTGTGAACGCCATGCCTGCCAGGATGGCACCGCAAGTATGGCCATGACACCCAGCGACAGCCACGCCCGTCTCGCGAGCGTGAGGAGGCTCCTCGCCCGGGCGGGACGACGAATTGTAAAGTGGGTTCGCTTATTCAATTGTCTACGGTTGTTCATTCTACAGTCCTATATTTCAGTACGAGCTTATCGACAAATATATCGTTCAAGACAGGGTTATAAGACTGCCGAATCACGCAGGAATTGAGAAAATACTGCTCCGCGATCTGACAGGGCAATAAATCGAAGGGCGAGCAGTTTCTTATAGGTCATGCTCCGGCGTCCCACGAGGTGCTCCCTTTCTATCGGACCTACTTTCAGCTATGGATTCCTTTGCCCTTTTGAGAATTGGGCCCCGTTTCTCATAAAACCGGGGCGCGTATAGGTCGATAAGAAGAGTCAAAGGACAGTCCGTTTGCAAGGGCATGTCAAAAGTCGCAGAAAGACTTTTTGGAGTTCAAAGGAAGAATGTTCAGGTTTTTTCGTTCAAAAAAGAATTCCGTCGCAACCAAGATCCTTGTTGTCGACGATGAACCCGATTTGGTCAGCACAGTTCAATACAGGCTCGAATACTGCAAGTTTGAGGTGGTGACCGCCGGCAATGGAGACGAGGGATTAAAGAAAGCGACGTCAGAGAAGCCGGATCTTATTCTCCTTGATATTGACATGCCCGGCATGAACGGCCACGAAATGCTTGCACATTTGACAGACAGGCCGGACTTGAGAGACATACCTGTCATAATGTGCACGGCGATGTGCGAGGCGGAAGATATCGCGCAAGCTTCATCGCGCGGGGTGGTTGATTATGTTGCCAAGCCATTTGATTTCTCAGAGCTGGTTGAGAAAATAAACAACGTTTTGGGAAAAGAGCCTCCATCGAAGTTGAGCGACTTGAAGAAGTGAGGGAATGAAGCAGGTCGGAATCGTCTTCAACGCTCAAGCGATATGCGAAGGGGCTAACTGACGTGCACTCAATATCTTTTACGTCGGACCACTGGCACAGTCAGGTTGTTCCAATGTTGCAGTAGACTATCAGATCGACGATAGAATGATGACGGATAATGGAAGTGAAATCCTATTTATCGAAGATGATAAAATCGATCGAATGGCATTCTTACGCTTCGTAGAAAAGGAGAACCTCCCGTATAATTGTACGGTTGCATCTTCCATTTCAGAAGCGCGAAGCGAGCTGAGTTCTAAACCGTTTGACGTCATAGTCAGCGACTATTCACTCGCGGATGGGACGGCACTTGACGTACTGGGGATAGCCAAGACGATCCCAGTTATCGTTGTCACTGGAGTCAGTGACGAAGAAGCGGCCATCCATGTCTGGAAGGGAGGCGCTTACGACTACGTTACAAAAGATATCCAGCGAAATTACCTCAAATCCATTCCAAAAACGATCGACAACGCCTTCAATTTCAAGAAGATACATGAGGCACTTAACAAGAAAGAAAAGGATCTGGAAGCTATATTTGATGCTTCACCTGTCGGCATGCTGCTGATTGACAGAAACATGGTAATCACCCGTGTCAATCTTGCAGTAAAAAGGATGGTCAAAAAGGAATACCAACATATTATTAATAGGCAGATCGGTTGTGCTCTGGACTGTGTTAACACTATTGGTACTGAAAATGGCAAAATATGTGGTATTCGCACCACTTGCGCAGACTGTCTGTTCCGAAGAACCATACACTCTGTATTGGATTCGGGAAACTCCGTTCGTGATTGTGAAGTCTGTCCGACGTTCCAGGTTGACCACAGAGAGTTTACGCCGTGCTTTAGTATGTGTGCCGAACCCGTAGATATAGATGGCTGCAGATATGTGCTCGTTGCACTGAGCGACATTACTGAACGAAGGAAGGCCGAATATGAGCGAGAGCTGGCAGAGGCAAAACTCAAAAAGATGATAGACATGAAGTCAGGCTTCATATCCATCGTTGCTCATGAACTACGTACTTCGTTGGCCGCCATTAAGGAAAGTGTCTCAATTGTCTTCGACGGTATGGCTGGCCAACTTAACAAGAAGCAGAAGGAATTCTTGGGTATTGCTAAGAGAAATACCGACAGACTCAGTAGCCTGATCAACGATGTCTTGGACTTCCAGAAACTCGAAACCAACAGAATGGATCTGAACCTACAGAATGTCGATATGAACGAAGTCGCCTCAGAAGTTCACGAAACGATGTCCCTGTGCGCAAAGAAACGCGGGGTGAAGCTGCTGCTTGAGCGCGACAAGAACCTGCCAGAAGCACACGTTGACCGTGTCAAGATTATTCAGGTTTTAACAAACATAGTTCACAACGCCATCAAATTCACACCCGAAAAAGGGGGAGTGACCATCCGCGTCAATCACCAAGATGAGGAAGTGCTGATGAGCGTTACAGATACGGGTATAGGAATACCCAAAGAAGCCCTTCCCAAAATATTTGAGTGCTTTTATTGTGCGACCCAGCGCAACAAGAAAATTCAGGGTACAGGTTTGGGCCTTGCTATTGTGCAGAAAATTGTGATGATGCATAATGGCAGAGTTGACGTGCTAAGCGAAGAAGGCCGAGGTACCACGTTTACTATCCTCCTGCCGATGAACTTCAGGCATAAATCAGATTGTACACCTTTACCGGCAGATGATGTCCTGGAGTATTCGATCTCCAATTAGTATTACAACCGAGACGGCGGACCAAGTCGGGGCGCATACAAAGAGACAAAAAGATGAACCAAACAGGACCGAGATAGTGAACTTTTCTTTGTGAGTCATCTCGATTACTGGATGCAGGCCTTGGAATCTCCTAAGGTAGTCATCATAAGCGAACGTGACCGTGCGATAGACGATCCCCCAGAAACCATCAAACTAGAATAAGCACAATAACTAGTGTTCCTATTGCCAGAACAGAAAAGCCGATAATTAGCTCCAACCTATTCATAATCCGACCTCCATATTAATTATAGAAATTGAAGTCGTCAATTCAAAGCCCTGCTTTTATCTTATCTGCGCGATTCACAGATATCGTTTCAACAGCAAACACACGGTAGTGACCACTGTTATTCACCAGAACGTGACTACACGTTTCAGCCAAAAATCCACCTTTGCCGCCCTAGTAGAGAGCTGGACGGCAAAAGAAAAGTGGCGGCTGTACGTTCTGCAGAAGACTGTGTCCTGAAGTAACAGCCAGATGGAACAATAGACTTCAGTGGTCTTCATCATCGATGTGGACGCGCAAATTTCAACACAATATGCGAAAGGGTTCATAGAATCGAGGATGCCGACGGTACCATCATTTGTGTCAATACATCATATGAACAGTGACAAAGCCCGTGGAGCCCCTTATGCATCAGGGCACACTGAACTTCAGAAGGAACACTCTCAGGCGAATCCGTCAGATCACGAAGACGAAACCGACAGTCATATGCATCTGTGCCGAAAGGGCAGGCATTATCCCCGAAATTGGTGAGGAAGCGGCCCCTCTTTGGGCCACGTTTGGTTATAGCGACTCTGCTGTACCGGATGTTCTGTCTGGCAATTCCAGACTCATTGAAGAGTTGCCTATTGAACTGCCTTCTTTGATGGAGACAGTCAGAAATCAAGAAAAAGACCTTCCATATGATTCGGAAAGTCCTCTGTTCAGGTCTGGCCTTGAGCTCTTCACGGCTGATCAGGGTCAAAACTAAAAGCTGATTAACTCTATTAAGCTGCCAGTATTCTTGGATATTCGTGCCGTTTGATTTCTTTCGAGAGCAGTCCAGCGTACGAGAATAGCGACTTTCTTCGCAAACAGCTCTCTTGTCCAGATTTCAAAGCTGGCCCAGAGAATTGGGCCTACACCGAATGAATCAGTATAGGCCCCAAACTGATGCAAAATCGTT
>JARRQQ010000386.1:0-4896 GCA_037381725.1 Sedimentisphaerales bacterium | reverse complement strand
GAAAAACTCAGCTTGTCCGGCATCGTGCTCTTGAGCTGGGCCACCAGGTTGCCCAGCCCGCCCACCTCCGGCTGGCGGCATGCATAAACAGCCAGCAGGATAGAACCCGTCATGGCGAGCCCAAACTGGACAAAATCCGTAATGACCACCGCGCCGAATCCGGACATGTAGCAATAGAACAGCGCCGTGAAGCCGCACACGACGGCGATACCCCAGCACCAGGCAGCGTAGTTGGGGTCCTTCGTGCTGACGCCCAGAACCAGCGTGCCCACTTTCGATATCGCCACGAGTTGGCTTCCTATGACGAGCATGTTCATGATGAAGCCCATGTACAAGGCTCGGAACCCGCGGAGAAACGAGCCGGACTTGCCGGAGTACCTGAGGTGGATGAATTCCGCGTCGTTCAGGACGTTGCTTCGCCGCCAGAGCTTGGCAAAGAGGAACGTGGTAAACATGCCTCCGAAGAGGAAGACCCACCATTCCCAGTTCTTGCTGATGCCGAACTCGCGCGTCCACCCGGCCACGTACAGCGGCGTATCCAGCGCGAACGTCGTGGCCACCATCGACGTGCCGAGCAGCCACCAGCTCAGCCGCTGCCCGGAGAGGAAATAGCCGCGCATGTCGCTGCCGGAGAGCTTCTTGGTCAGAAGGCCGACGGTGATGGCGAAAACGAAATAGGAGCAGACGATCAGATAGTCTATACCTGACAGAGAGACTCTCAAGCTGTCCATTTCGCTGTATCCTTCCGCGAGCTACGTCGTCAGTTGCGCCGAGTCGCCCTTCATGAAGTCTTTGTTCTTGTCCCCCACCCAGTACCTCTCGCCGGCGATGCACCAGATGAAGTGCAACTCCTGCGACTGGCTGAAGACGGGATGGAAGGTCAGCAAGGGAATGGTGACAGCGTCCATTTCCGCAACCGACTGAACGAAGGTCTTGTGCTCTTCGTCGGCGTAGACTTCCATCGCCCCTGTCCCTTTGGTAAAGATGTAGACCTCCTCCTGGTCCGTATGGTTGTGGGCCGGCCACGCCCGGGTGTACGGCTCGTAGATGGTGTACCCGGCCATCAAGCGGTCGGCCTTCTCGGTCACGTCGAACATCAGAAAGACGTTTTTGCCTTTGAGATGCCTGATTCGCCGTTCGTCACGCGAGAACTGTTCCCATGAAGAGTGAAACGGTTTATGCCTGTTCTGGGCCAGTGCTTTGCAGACCACCAGAAGGGCTTGTTCAGCGGATACGCTCTCTATGATATAAGACGTGGCCAAGGGGATGAACAGCGTGTCGTAATAGGACAACGCGAAGACATCAGATTCGACCCGGACGCTGACCTTTCCTTTGAGACAAAAGAGAATCGCCTCTTCTTTGTGGTGATACATCTCATCGCTCACCGCACCGGGCTTGATCTCGAACGTCCCGTAGCTAAGCAGGTCGAGATTCGACGAATTGCGGTTCGTCTTCTGATGGTACTGAAATTGCCAATCATTGGCCCTCAGCAACTCTGCGCGCTTCACCTCGGCCTTCACTCTTAGCTCCCGTCTCCAATAGATATACAACGACAACTCACTGTTCCGAAACCACAGGCAATCACGACAACAGGATACCGATTTGCGCCGTTTGGAGGAACGCCATATCTCGCCTTTTTATCCCCATTTTGGGACATATCGCTTGACGCAGAATCAATGCGGGCGTAAATTGGCGAACGAAGTTTGGAGACTAAAGGGCTCCGACAAAACCGCGGCCGACAAACAAGGAACCGCTTCGCGGGACTGTCTTGACAGATTCCTCGGCTACGCTCGGAATGACAAAGCCGGTTTTGTTGGACTGCCCAAATTGACCTGATGCAGCATGTCAAAAGAGTCATCTTGCTGATCGAAAGCTCCCGTGCATACGGAAGAGGCCTGTTGCGCGGAATCGTGAAGTATTCCAAATTGAAGGGCGGCTGGTCGTTCTACAACGAGCCGAGAGGGCAGGAGCAGTCTTTGCCTCCTTTTAGTAGCTGGGAAGTGGATGGGGCGATCGTGAGGCTGAATGAGTCCGAAAAGGCTTATCGGTTCCTCGAAAAAGGCATCCCGACTATCGTCGCGCGAGAAGAAAAGGAAATTAGCGGCGTGCCGAACATCGTCGGCGACAATGTCGCCGTCGGTGAGATGGCTGGCCGATACCTGCTTGAGAAAGGATTCAAGCATTTTGGGTATTGTGGTTTCAATTGCAGTTGGTCCGACGCGCGTCTTCGGAGTTTTGCCCGGACCGTCGAAGACGCGGGTTGTCAGATAAGTGCCTATGTGCCTCCGAAGTCGCCGAGACGATGCTCGTGGCCGAACGAGCTGATGCGGATCAGCAAGTGGCTCAGGAGTCTGCCGAAACCCGTGGCGATCATGGCCTGTAACGACGATCGCGGCCGGCACGTGATTGAAGCGTGCAAGATAGCCAACGTGAAAATACCTTATCAGGCGGTTGTTCTCGGAGTGGACAATGACGAGCTGTTTTGCGAGCTGTCCGATCCACCGCTTTCGAGCATTGCCCGTGATACGGAGGCGGCGGGGTTCGAGGCCGCGGCGGTGCTCGATGCGCTGATGTCCGGCAACGAAACCGAGTGCAACAGGATCATTGTTCATCCGACACACGTCGTGGTGAGGCTATCGTCCGACATATTAGCGATAGAGGATCCCCAGGTGGCCAAAGCGCTTTCTTTCATACAAGGCCATTCGAGACAGCATACGCAGGTCGAGGCGGTGGCTCAGGCGGTGGCGATGTCTCGCCGGAACTTGCATCGCCGGTTCGTCAAGGCACTTGGACGAACCGTTCACGAGGAAATCAGACGTGCTCGGGTGGACCGTGTCGTTCAAATGTTGCTCCAGACGGATCGGACGGTCTCGCAGATCGCCTATGAGTTAGGCTGGTCCAGCGAGAAACACATCGCCCGGGAGTTCAAGGCCGTTAAGGGACTGACGCCTCTGGCTTTCCGCAGAATGCACACGCGTTGAGTTGAGCTATAAAGATGGAAATCATAGATGCCCATACACATCTCTTGGACGAGGCAAATTACCTCGACAATCTCTTGCGCGTGATGGACAGGTGCGGAATCGGCATGTGTTGCTTGAGTGGTCTCGGGGAACTGTTCGACCACGCGGACAACGCCGGGGTAAAGCGCGCCTTCCAGGCCCATCCGGACAGGATTATCGGCGCCGTCTTCGTAAGGCCGGGAGTGGACGAGCCAGGGAAAATCGACCAAGCCCGCGAGGAAGGCTTTCGGATGGTCAAGGTTCACGTGCCGCGAGTGCCCTACGATGACGCGGTGTGCTTCGATCTTTGGGCCAAAGCGAATGAGCACCAAATGCCGGTTCTGTTCCACACCGGCGTCGTCGCCTGCCGGGAGGAGCCGGCCGAGCGTGTCAACTCGTGGTACATGCATCCGATGCGCATCGAGCCGATTACGCGGCAATTCCCGAATCTCGGTATCCTGATAGCGCATTTAGGCGTTCACTGGAACGCTGACGCCGCCGAGCTGGCGCGCATGCGTCCGAACGTGTACGTGGATCTCACAGGCGAGCCTGACGGCTGGCGCAAGCGCGCCGACGCGGCCGGAATGGATCAATGGCTCTGGTGGCCCGGGGCGTTCGAGAAAGTGGCCTTCGGCACGGACGTCCACTACAGCAAGATCGAACAAATCCTTCGCGAAGACGTCGTCCGTCTGGATCGGCTCGACATACCCGTGAAGACCAGACAGCAAATATTCTCTGATAACATTCTCAAGCTTTTAGGTATGGAGAGTTCCTAATGGACAGAAGAACCGAAATCCGTCAGCTTCTAAGGCTTTCACCCGAGGAGGTCCGCGCGAAGGCCGGTCGGCATCTTGTCGTTTGCGACGACCTGGACGCCTTGCACAGGAAATTCGCGGAAGATATCGCGAGCGAGATTCGTGAGAACAACTCGAACGACCGGCCGACCAGGCTGATTGTCCCCGTGGGGCCGACGGGCCAATATCCCATTCTCACCGAAATGATCAATAGCGAGGAGATTTCACTGGCCGAATGCTGGTTCTTCTTCATGGACGAAAATTGCGACGAGAGCGGCAAGGCCCTCGGTAGCGAGCATCCGCTCAGCTTCAAAGCCGCCGCCAACGAGTTGTTCCTGTCCAGGCTGGCCGGCTCGTGCGGCCTGCGGCCCGAGCGCGTGGTCTTTCCGGACGAAGACAACATCGACGCACTCGCGGCCCGGATTGACGAAGTGGGCGGCATCGACACGTGTTACGGCGGCATAGGCATTCACGGCCACGTGGCCTTCAACGAACCCGAACCCGGAGTCAAAGATATGGGATCCCGGCGGGTCAGGCTCAACGATTTCACGGTGACGATCAACGCGGTCCGAAGCCACGTCGGTGGAAACCTCGAGTGCTTCCCACGAGAGGCTTACAGCCTAGGGATGAAGCAAGTACTCGCCAGCAAGCGCATCAGGCTCTACTGTCGGAACGGCTGCGAGTTCGACTGGGCCAACACCGTCCTGCGCCTGGCCCTGTTCGGAACTCCGGGGGACGACTATCCGGTGACACACGTCAGAGGCACGGACTATGTAATCACCACGGACCGCGATACCTTGGCGTCACCCAAGTATCTAATCTAAGGCCAGGTCGACCAAAGACAATTGTTTATTGACTATTTGCACATCAGCGGTGATCCGCTACGCGTGGGCCGCCCATTAGTCAGCAGTCAATATTCAATGGTCAATATCAAACGCTCTCCCCTTTTTCAGAAAGAGCTTGAACTTGTTGTCGGGAGAGGATTATATATGCGTCGAGGTCTGTTTATCGAACCACTTGGGGTGTCCCCTGGAAAGACTTAGGTTAGGAGTGTGGAAATGAGTCTCAAACAGCTCTGGGCCGGTACGGGCAGGTGGCTGCGG
>JARRQQ010000385.1:0-4903 GCA_037381725.1 Sedimentisphaerales bacterium | reverse complement strand
AATACCGTCAGTGGACCAAAAGTGACGATGTCGGTGTGGTGACGACAGCCAGAAAAGTGCATGCTCAGGTTCGGTCTTTCATGAGGCGCAGAAGAAACCTCGATGATGACGTCAGAGTTCTGGCCGTATACGAGGAGCTTGCCGAGGCGCTGGCTCCGTTAGTCGAAAGCAGTGAATTGCCCGGGGACTACGAGCTTATAGGCGTGATCTTCGAGCGAAAGAACCTTAACGCCAGAACATTGCTGAAAGAACATATACATAAGCTCACCGCCGGGCAGTGCCTGTTTCACCAGGCCCAGCTCAAAGGTGGTCGAGTTGCCGCCCTCGTCGGTTTCAACAAGCAGTACGCCGGAGAGGTGCGACAGTTCATTGCTAAAACGGGGATCAGTGAAATACACGGTCCGCGGCAACTCAGAGACAAGCCGTTCGAGGAAGCACTTATTATCGTTCGGAAGAACCTCTCCCAGCTTAGAAGTGAGCAGCGAAAGCTCTCAGGTCAAATGCAGGAATTTTTTTCCACGAAAGCTTCACTTCTATTAGCCTTGAAAGCCGTTTGTGACGATCGGCTCAGCAGATTTGATGCCATCTCCAACTTTGCACAGACGGACTACACATTCATCATTCATGGTTGGGTTCCCACAACGCATATCGAAACACTTTCGGCCCGGGTCCAGTCGGCATCCAACTCTCCCATAGTCGTTCAAAAGCTTCATTCACGCGAGACGATCAATACTCCGCCGGTTCGCCTGTCGAACGCCAACCCTATTCGGCCCTTCGAGCAACTGCTGGCCTTGTTTCCGCTTCCGCGTTATGGCACCATTGATCCCACGTCCTTTGTCGCAGCCTTCTTCCCTCCTATGTTTGGCCTTATGCTTGCAGATATCGGTTACGGGCTGCTTGTCGCCATTGGGGCGCTCTTACTGCGATTCAGGCGACAAAGCGGCCATCTGCTTCGGGCACTCAGTACAGTACTGGCATGGTGCGCGTTTTATACGATTGTCTTCGGCTTTGTCTTTGGTGAGTTTTTCGGAACGTTCGGGCATCATCTCGGGATCAAACCTATCTGGAGAGAGCGGTTCGCGCTGGATGGCCCTGACAAAGCAGGCGCGATACTGGGTTATCTTTTACTGGCGGTAGCCGTAGGGATCGCACATACTTTGTGCGGACTCATCCTCGGTATAATCAACGCGCGCAGAACGGGCGAAAGGGGAAAGGCTATCGATTGTCTGGCGCGAATCATGGGGCTCGTCGGTCTTTTCTTCATCGTGGCAAGACTTGCGAGTCTGCTGCCTCCCGCTTTTTCCACGGTTGGCATTGGAGCGCTTCTTGCCTTTTTTATTTTGATGGCCGTCTCCGTGATCAACCACCCTTTGCACGGCATGATTTTGCCCCTGGAATTGTTAAGTACGGTAGGAAACATTCTTTCGTACGCTCGAATCATGGCGATAGGAATGGCTTCGGCGGTGCTTGCCATGCTGGCCAATCGATTCGGCGGCAAGATTGGAAACGTTATCCTAGCGACCCTCGTCGTCATCCTTTTCCATGCGCTGAACTTAGTGTTAGGAATTGTCGATCCGACCATACAAGGACTGCGTTTGCATTATGTTGAATTCTTTTCAAAATTCTACTCTACGGGTGGAAGAATCTATTCGCCATTCAGAACGAAAGGAGACATATTATGAAAATTGTCAATTGGGCAAGCGTGATAACGGCAATGTGTTTGTTGCTTTTGATCTCAACGTATTGCCCGGCCGCCGAGCCACAGTCGGACGTCCAAACAACGGGGAATTTAAGAAGTGATTTTGCCGTAGGATTGGTCGCTATTGCGGCGGCCCTGGCGGTGGGCCTTTGCGCGATGGCCACGGGGACGGCCCAAAGTCGAATCGGAGCCGCCGGCTGTGGGACACTGGCGGAGAAACCGGAACTGACCGGCACCATTATTCTCCTGGTGGCCATTCCGGAAACCATGGTGATCCTGGGATTTGTCGTTGCGGTTGTCCTGCTCTTCACATAGGAAGGGGTCAAAACAAAGATGCGGGACGTCGTCAGACAATTATTGGCGGCCATTAAAGAGACGGCAGACGCCGAGAAAGCCGAAGTTCGCGCGGAGGCCGAGCAGGAAATGACCGGAATCAGTGAACGGTCGGAAGCACAGATTGAGCAATTCCGCGACGAGGCGCTCGCCAGACTTGAAGAACAGCTCCACGTCGAATCCGAATGTATTGTGGGTCGAGCGGAACTCGAAATCCGCGACCGGCTCATTGAAGTAAAGAATCAAGCTCTCGCAGAGGTTTTTGAGCTGGCGGGCGGGCAGATCGCCGCACTGGGCGATACCGAGGCATACAAACAGATATTCAAACGGCTCGTCCATGAAGCCCTCGGCAGAATCGACGGTAAAGATGTATCTCTTCAGATTTCCAGAACCGATTTGTCGTCTTGGGAATCGCTCAAAGAGGATTTCCCGGCGTCACTCTCGGTGGTGCTCTGTGATGGTCCGAGAGGGACTGTCATTGTCGAAACAGACGGCGGCTCACAGTCCATTGACAACAGCCTTGAAACGCGACTGGAAACGGCGCGGACTCTCATGAGGCGAGAGCTGGCTGAAATCCTGTTTAACGGCGACGCTTCGCAAGAAGGAGCCAGATGAGCGAGTACGATTATCTCAACGCACGGATCAAGGGAATGCACAGCAATCTGCTGACGCGGGAGTTCTACGAGCAGATACTGGCAAGCCAGGGCACGGCCCCATTGGTCGATGCGCTTTTGAGTTCGTCCTACAGCCCTCATATTCGGGAAGCACTGGAACGCGATCGAAGCGTCTCGGGTATCGAATGGGGGCTGCGCCGCGATCTGTTCGAGACGTTTGAGAAGATCCGCGCTCTGGCCCCCTCCGGACCGCGCCAGTTGTTGAACATTCAATTCCACAGATGGGACGTACAGAATATCATTACCGTCATACGAGGTAAGGCCGTGGGTCTTCTGCCCGAAGAGATACTTTCCGGCGTCTTTCCTGCAGGCGAGCTAGGCGAAGTGGAATTAGAGGAGCTTGCCGCTGAGGACAACGTCGAAACCGTTGTCGATACGTTGACGGTATGGAACTTCCCTTTTGCTTTCGAGTTGAAGAAGGTCGTCAAAAAACATGCCGGCGAATTGAGTTGTGTTTTCATGGAATCCGAATTCATGCGGATTTTCTTCGCATGGGCTTTGGATCATCTCGACGCCGAAGACGAGAACCACCACTTGCTAAGGAGCCACATCCGAAACCAGATCGACCTGGTCAATGTCAAGAACGTCTTGTGGGCTATTTCACAGAAAGAAGCTAGCCGACGTCCCGACCCCGTCGTACCGATTAGCGGCGGTCGTATAACAGGTCGAATGATCTCGGCAATCGAGAAAAGCTCTTCGCTTGAAACGAGCTTTGAAATTTTAGCCGAGACATATTTCAAACATGCGATAGACCGGGGCATTCTGGCGTTCGGTGAATCGCGAAGATTAGCCGCCATGGAACGATTCCTCGATATCGAGATCGTTGAAATGGGCTGTAAAATATTCAGAGCAGACCCGCTCGGCATCGGCGTGTCCATGGGTTACGTCTGGAGGAAATACAACGAATTCATGAACCTCCGAATACTCTTGAGAGATAACTCATTCGGCAAGCCCGCACCGACCATAAGAGAGGAGCTTTTCTTTGTCGAAGGTTTTAGCCATTAGCGAAAAAGAGCTCGCCAAAGGTTTTGCTCTTGCAGGCCTCGAGACCTGGATGGTCTCCGATGCCAAGGAGGCCTCCGAGGCTTTGGCAAAGATAATCTCAGGTGGTGAATATGGTATTGTCATCATGGATGAAAAGTTATCATCCGAACTCGATAAGCAGGTTAAAACAGCCCTGTCGCGGAGTCAGGGCCCCATGCTCGTGTCCATCCCGGCAGAGCTTCGCTGGCGGGATACAGAAAGGCTGCCGCACGATGACTGTGTGGCCCGGCTTATCCGGCGTGCCGTTGGGTATCAGCTTAATATAAAATTGTGAGGTTCGAGAGAATGTCTGTTTCCGGAAAGACTGTCAGTGGCGTCATCATAAAAGTCTCGGGGCCTGCGGTGATTGCCCGCTCCATGAGCGGCTCACGCATGTATGAGATGGTCAAGGTTGGCGCCGCCGGCCTTATGGGAGAAATCATTCGTCTGGATGGCGATACGGCGTTCATACAGACTTACGAGGATACCTCTGGGATATCTATCGGCGAGTCTGTCGAGGGAACGGGACAGCCGCTGTTAGTCACCCTGGGACCGGGCCTACTTGGAAATGTTTTTGACGGGGTCCAGCGCCCCCTGGAAACGCTTCGTAAATCGGGTGGTAATTTCATTGGCCGCGGTCTTGCAGCCGCCCCGCTCGATACTGAGAAGCTCTGGCTCTTTGAGCCGGACGTTAAGGTTGGACAAAAAGTCGGGCCCGGGGACCGTATCGGCCGGGTTGCCGAAACAAGCACTTTCGCTCACACGATCATGGTCCCTCCCGCTGTTGAAGGTACGATAGCTAAAATCAGCAAAGGCCAATTCACGGTTCGCGATGAGGTTTGTACATTGGATAGCGGCCGGACGCTGAGCTTGGTCCAGCAATGGCCGGCGAAGATACCCCGCCCCTCGAAGAACAAGCTCGACTGTACGGAGCCATTCATTACCGGTCAGCGCGTTCTGGACTGCCTGTTTCCCATCGCGCTGGGCGGAACGGCATGTTTGCCGGGCGGATTCGGTACGGGCAAGACCGTGCTGGAGCAATCCCTGGCAAAATTCTCCTCCGCCGAGATCATCGTCTATGTCGGTTGTGGAGAGAGGGGCAACGAAATGGCCGACGTGCTCTCTGAGTTTCCTTCGCTTAGTGACCCGCGAACGGGAGGAAAACTCATGGACA
>JARRQQ010000384.1:0-6929 GCA_037381725.1 Sedimentisphaerales bacterium | reverse complement strand
GACAGGGGTGGTCCTGCTCTATTGTCTTGTTGGTTGAATCGAATCCGCGTAATCGGCGAAACTTGTGCCATAGGTATCCGCGGTTACTATTTGTCGTTAGTCGTTGGTATATGATATTTGGTTCTCTTGTGCCTTGGTGGCTCGGAAATAGGCGTGGATCAGTGAAATCTGTGGCAGACGACGGATCATCCTTGACTTTTGGGGATAAATTTAGTATAATACATATCTAACACTGAGAGGACAGACGACAGACAGCAGAGGACAGAAAGAGAGGGGGCCAGCAGACCTTTGCCATTGACTATGCCTAAGGCATAAATTGATGAATGACGACTTGTCCGGTGCTCCATTTGACGGATTCGCTATTTGTTCGCGCACCCTTCGCAACTCGTGCCTCAGGTATCAGCGGTTATAAATTGTTGTTGGTCGTTCGTATTTCGTATATCGTCTGGTTGAAGTGTTCATTGGTGTTCATTCGCGGTTGATTTGAAAAAACGAACCCAATTTACCCCTTTTGGTTGATCTGGTGTTCATTCGTGGTTGCCTTGAAACTGCGTGAATCTGTGAAATCTGTGGCCAAAAGGAGTCATAAAATGCCGAGAATTTACAAATTCGTACAAAATCCTACAAGAAATGCGCGTTTATTCACATAGATTTGCAGCCAATCGGGAAAAACAAACCCAAAGCCCTCCTCCGCCCGGAAAGCCGAAGCTCGAAACTCCAAACCCGAAACAAAGATGACCGCCGATGCGGAGGATTGTGCAAAACAAAGCCAATCTACGCCCAAAGGGGTAGAAGGCCGAGGTTTGGGTGAAAGTTGAGCCGGGACTGAGGGGAGTGAAAATGGGGGGATGGGGTGACGGTCTAACGAAAAGTGTCTGCGTAGGTCGATAAATAGGAATACGTAGATAATATGCTTGAAACGATCCAGAATTTCGAGTCCGTGATGGGTCCGGCGGCGCGGGATCATCCGCTGGTTGTTATCGGTCCCGGCGGGGCGGCTGTAGTGGCGGGGCTGTTGATATGGCTCGGCGGGCTGGGATTCAGGAAGGTGCTGCTGGGAATAGCCGGGGCCGCCGGCGGCGCTGTGGTCGGATTCTACGCGATCCAGCGGGGTACAGTCACGGCGGCTATCTCAGCGGTCGTGGGGGGCGCGATCGCGATGCTGTTCGAGAGAGTGGTAGTAGCCCTGCTATTGGCGGTACTGGTGGGCACCGCGGGTTTTGTCCTCCTGGTCGGGCCGCGTATCAGTACTGAAAACGAGCAGACGCAGGCCGAAAGTCAGGAGTCAGCGGGCTATACCGCCCAGAGCGTGGACCAGGTGGACGCGTATCTGCGTGACCTGAAGGCCACGGTCCGGCGGGCCCGTTCCGAGGTGCCCGTGTACAAATGGCTGATCGTGGTATTGTTGGCGGTGATTATTCTTGTGGGCGGCTTTGTGTTCCGGCGTCTTGCCGCGGCGTTGTGCTTTTCAGTGCTAGGATCGCTGCTCATTGCCGCCGGGATGATCGCGCTGTTACTGTACAAAGGTGCGGCGCCACTGAGCCAGGCCGGAAATAGGCCCATGCTGTACACCGGGATATTCGCGGGCATGGTAGCGTTCGGGACGATTGAGCAATTGCTGTTTTGTCGTGGGGGCTTGATAAGACACGCTAAGAAGGCGCAAGCCGAGGACCACGACGCGGGCGGGCAGAAACACCGCGGCGACTGAGTATCAATACTGAAACCAACGTTAGTCTGTCGCGGAGTACCGAGGCAGAACAAGGAGAGGCCTAATGCATTGGATGACCATCCTCGCACAGGCAGCAGAATCGACGGCCGAAGGGGCGGAGGCACAGCAGAGCATCGTCCCGATCGACCTGTTCTGGAAGCAGATCACCTCGCTGAGCATGCTCGAGGCGCTGACCTTCGTATCGTTCGGGACCGTTTGTCTGCTTTATGGCTGGCGGGTCTTCAAGGTGCTCGTGGTCATCAGCTTCGGACTGATCGGGATGATTCTCGGCGTGGCCATAACGCAGCGGATCGTCGGCCTGAACAATCAACTCACGGGCGGAGTCATCGGCGGCGTGTTGTTAGCGATTCTGTCGGTGCCGCTTATGCGGTGGGCGGTGTCCATCCTCGGTGCGGCTGCGGGCGCCATCCTGACCTCCGGGATATGGTACGCGGCGGGGTTGAACGAGCATTACATGTGGGCCGGCGGACTTGTCGGCCTGGTAGCCGGGGGGATGATCTCCTTTATCGTTTTCAAGGTTGCGGTGATCCTCTTTGCCAGTCTGTGGGGCAGCGCGCTGACGGTCGTCGGGTTCCTGGCGCTTCTCTATCTCTATCCAGGTACGACGGCGCAGGTCGACTCGGTGGTTCACACGCAGAAGTGGTTTTTGCCCACGGTGCTGGCGGTCACCACGTTCGTAGGTATCATTCTCCAGCACAAGTTCGTCAAGACCTCTAAAGAGTGGAACCTGTGAATCCGTGTCTCATGCCGCGCGCGGGTTTGTCCGGGGTGCACCCGGAAAGGTCTTCGGGATCAAGACGGCGACGCGCGTGACGCCACGGCGGTCTCTCAATGGCGTCCGTTCGAGAGGTTCCTGAACATCTCGACCTTGCTCTCCCACTTGTGAGCGTCGATGACGCCCGTGGTCGGCCCACAAGGGCCCCAGAGCTGACAGAATGTTTTCCACACAGGTCTCAATATGCATATCTTCACACCTCACAACTTCCGGAGGTCCACAAATATGTCCCTACCCTGTGAACAGAAAAAGGGTGGCGAATATCATCCCTGCAGCCTCCTCTACGACGACAACAACCTTATGCCATCGGCACCCCCTTTCCGCCAAACGCCAACGTGACCGGCTTTTCGCTTTTGCTCACGCATGAGGACGAACCGAAATATACCTTCTTTGTTTGCGTCAGCAGAAGTGGTATAGAGTGAGACCTTTGGTTAGGGGAGAGGGCCAAGTCATTCCCTGCATGAAGGGAATGACTTGAAATCGGCGATTTCAGTTCCATGCTCGGGGCCTTAGACCCGGAAAGCAGCCAAGAACAATGCAAAATCGGAGGATGTCATTGCTTGACTCAAGAAGGCCACCCGCCGCAAATTCACAGCCGGGGAGAAGATCCGGATCGTCTTCGAAAGTCTCAGAGGTGAAGCGTCCATCTCTAAGATCTGCAGACGCGAAGGGATCGCCCTCCGGTGTCTACTACAAATGGTCCAAGGCTCTTCTGTAAGCAAGCAAGAACGGCCTGACCCGAGATACCTTGCGAGATGCCACCGGTGACCAAGTCAGACAACTACGACAGTAGATAGGGCATCTGAACCGATCCTGGAGGTCAGAAGCATGAAGAGAGTCTCACCCTGCAGCAGACGAAGGCACCAAGGAATGAGCCGCACGGAGAAAATGAATTCAATCCGCTCGACTGAAAGCTCGGATTTGATTGCCTCCGACGCGCCAGCCCGATACGACGTGCCTCAAATCACATACTGCCGTCGGAAACGTGACCTAAAGACCGTGGGAGTCAAAGGCGTGGACCCTATTCCTGCGCGAATTACCGTGTCACATCCTTCATATTGGCTCAAAATCGAGGTATAGAACCCCGTGAACGGCTGCGTATTTATAAATTCCGGAAAAAACGTTACACACGGCATATTCGCAGGCACGTTAGTATGAGGATTGACGTTTGACACCGCAGGGACGGAGCAAGGACGGCCACTTTATATGGGGAAGGGTAATGAGCCTGGAAACCCTCGTTTACAAAATGATACAAGAATTCTCCTGGTTGTTTCACAGGCGGTGGAAAGCGTGGGAACTGATCACGATGGGCGTCATCATCGCCCTTTTTTGTATATGGAGAATAAGGTCTAGTCTAAGAAGTATGAACTATCCTGATCATCGTACCAAATGGCCGATTCACCATTGAGCTTACCGAATGACCGGCCTTGAACTGCCGGTCCGAATATGATATGAGCAAAGTGCCCATTGTGACTACGACCACCGGCTGTGCAGAGCTTATCAAGGAAATATAAACAATGATGACTATTGACGAGTCCGGGGAATGAGTACTTATGTGAATGACCCTCAGCACGGAGGTTTGGGATCTACGCCCATTGCGCGAAGTAGGGCATCTGGGCACACGTCATAAAACACGTATTAAGACGACGTATACGTGATGATCTGATGAGAGACGGAAGGAGTGGTACTAATCAGAATCCAGTCAGTTGAAGGTATCGTCCGTTTGAGTTGACAGAAATAGGAATTCGAATTATGATTATGGAGCCAATACGAAAGATGGTTGAATGGTTCACACCGGAAATGCTTGTCATCGTGCTTATAGTTCTGACGGCCCTGACCGTACTTAATTCTCTCATCCTCCTCCTGACCATCGCCTCACTATCACGAGCCAAGAAGCGTTTGTTGGCCGTAGTAGGGAAATGCGTCAAATTGGAGGCGGAACAGACTTTTGTGCAACAGGCCAGACAATCGACGAGCAATAACGTTGCTCATCTTTGCGACGTGGACAATAAGATACAATTCATTGAACACCGCATGGATGCATTTGACAGTAGAATTGCTGAGACCCAAAATCAACTTGTGGGATTTGAGTCAAAACTAAGGGAGTATGACAACCTGTTGGGACAAGCCGGCCAGATGATGGGTAAAGAAACGGCTGGTTTCAATCAGGCCGTTCAGCGCATACGTATGCTTGAAGAAGAATTCCAAGGGCTTAGAGCGTTCCGGCATACTTTTGATGAGACTCGCAGTCGCGCCGGTCGAGATGTCTCCCAGAAGCATTCCAAGCACAGAACAGAAAGTTTTCAAGGAGGAAACTGTAAGTCCATCCGAACCGAATAAAGCCCACCTGGAAGACCTTTATAAGTCCCGGATGCATTCTCATTACCCGTAGACTTTTTCCGGCGTGCGTCGTCTAAATGGATTCGACACAGAATCTGTTACTTTGACTTTCATATCACGCGCTTTCTTTTCCGCCTTTGAACTTGATATTCTAACGTGGACGGCTTTCATGCGTGATAAGGTGAGAAATTCTTCGCACATTATGCGGGCAGGTTAAAGCAGGTCTTTCTCTGATCGATGGTGGAGAAGATGATTATTGATCCGTGGATCAAGGGAGGGACATAATTCTGCAAAACAGTCATCCGGGGAAATCAGACAAGCGCTTCAGTAATGTCATCAAAATTGACGAGGCCCAGGGTCGGAACATCTCGGTCAGATGGTTCACACGCAGAAGTGGTTTTTGCCCACGGTGCTGGCGGTCACCACGTTCGTTGGCATCATTCTCCAGCACAAGTTCGTCAAGACCTCCAAAGAGTGGAACCTGTGAATCCGCGTCTCATGCCGCGCGCGGGTTTGTCGGGAGTGGGGCGCGAAAGGTCTTCGGGAGCAAGACGGCGATACGCGCAAGACGCCGGCGCCGACCTAACGCTTCCTACTCGAGAGGTTCTTGAACACCTCGACCTTGCTCTCCCACTTGTGAGCGTCGATGACGCCCGTGGTCGGCCCACAAGGGCCCCAGAGCTGACAGAATGTTTTCCACACAAGTTTCAGTACGCACATCTTCAAACCTCCCAACTTGCGGAGGTCAGCAAATGTCTTCCCAGCTCGTGAACCGAAGAAAGGCTGCGAATACGATCCGTGCAGCCTCAGTTAATCGCGTCAGCCACGGTCGGACTGTGTCACGAACCGTCTGTGTTGTGGCCAGCACGGGCGTGCCCGCACAAATCAAGAATGTGAAAACGACGGTTAAAGCTCTTCTCATGTTTGCCCCTGTCTTTTTGGGATCCGTTCCGTTATCACTCAGATGACGCCGCGAAGGACCTGCAGCGGCGTCATCGGTTCTCGCCCGTCGGCCCGGCTAGCCTCCTCTACGACGACAACAACCTTACGCCATCGGCACCTCCTCTCCGCCGAACACCAACTTGACCCGCTTTTCGCTTTTGCTCATGTGTGAGAACGAACCGAAATATACCTTCTTCCCTTCCGAAAATCTGATAGAACGCACCTCAGGAGGTGACATGCCCCCCTATCGTGCCCGCGACATCGCGCGCTTTCTCCTTTGCACCAGGCTCAGCACGCCGCCGAATCCGAGCAGAAGCAGTGTTGCCGGCTCCGGCACGGCAACGATGTAATCCTGGTAACCGTCATAAGAAAGCACTCGCAAGTCGGCCTTTGGGCCGCTGCCGTCGAGAGAGTGGAGCCACTGATTGGCCAGCGCCGAATCGGCGAAATCAGTGTAGAACCCACCGGCTCCGGTGTGCCGTCGAATTTGACGTTCCATTTGCTCGGCGAGACTGGCAGGCCCTCGTAGAGAATCTCCCAAATCGCCGCGGCGAAGGCCGCCGCCTGGGTGTCTTGCTTGCTTGAATAAGATCCGCCACTCGCCCAGCTCGGATTGTAGTACCTGCCCCACAGCTCGCTGATATAGCCGGCCTTGGCGGTGCCCATCGGGCCGCTGAAAGGCCCTTCCTCCAGCGATATTACGTCGTATTTCGAGGTGATCTCGGGCGCCGGCTCGCTCAGCTCCACACAAAAGCCGCTGATCGTGCCGTTGGACCAGAGCTTCCCTTCGCCGGACCCGGCGGTCTTGTCGAACATGTACGCCCCGGCGTAGACGTCCACGCCCTCCAGGCCACCGCCCCAGACGGTCATCGGGTTGCTGGCCCCGACGCCCGTATTATACATCTGGACCGTGCTTAGAAGATTGGCATTCGCCGCGCACGCGAAAAACGCCAAAGCGATCGTCGCAACAAGAAATGATGGCCTGTTGCTCTTCATGACCCTTCTCCCTCAACGCGCTCGGATTCGATGACGCCCCGGCTGCGATTAGACCCGACAACCCAAATGGCATCATGTCACCGAGTAATTCAAACTTGGGTGCTTGGAAAGAGGAAATCTCATGAACCCCCCATTGCGGTTCATACA
>JARRQQ010000383.1:1570-12727 GCA_037381725.1 Sedimentisphaerales bacterium | reverse complement strand
CCACGCTATCGCAACCGAAACCATGACTTCCGTTTCCGGAGAACTGGTTGTCTGTTACGAAACCGTCCCAGCCGGTTATCTGAACGCCGCACCCCTTGTTACTCTGCATGATACTGTGCCGGATGATAAATAGCCAAATGCGCAACAGATGCACACCATGGCCGGAGAACCCTGCAATCTTGCAGTCGTCGATGACAATAGAGTCCTCCTGGGGGCTGTATCTCTCCGTGTTGTTGAGGAAAACGCCATGGATCGCTCGCTTTTGGCGCGTTTCGTCGCCCCTTTAGGAAGAGTCCCCTGAGATGGACGCCGAAAGCTCCGGTGATGTTCAGCAGGCAGTCCGCTTCATCGGAGTCCAGGAGGAGCATGGCCCCGGCGTCGCCTCGATATGTCCACTGAGGTTCTGCCATGACCGTCGTATGCGGGTGAACCTTGACGTCGTGGCAGTGATATCGTCCCGCCGGGAAATAAACCGTGCCACTGACGGCACCGGCCGCGTCCAGAGCTTTCTGGACGGCGTTCGAGTCCGCTGTTCTACTGTCACCTTTGGCGTCGAAATCACGAACGCTGAAAATGGAAGAACTTTGCGCGCCCGCCTTTTCAGATGATGCAGGTATTGCTCCGGCGAGACTCGCCACTCCCAGAAAGCCGGTTCCCATGATAAAGTCACGCTTAGTTATCTTCATTGATATCTCCCTGTGCTGAGCCTGTTGCACCATTACCTGGAGATCCAAACGCTGGATTCGATGGCTGTTTGGGTTAAGCGGCTCAATACTTTGTTTCGCGTGCAGCCTTTGTTGACGCTTATCTGGCTAATCGTATTTTGCCAGCTACCCAAGTACAATAACAGATCAGATCACAAAACGCTGCTTCCAGTGCGTTGGGTATGCTGACCATCGCCCGGGACTGGCAGCGGCCGGGATCGATAGGTGGGAATGGTGGGGCCGGACTGCACGAGCCCGACCTCATCCAACATACGGACGGCCAAGCAATATTCCTTGACGAATCGGGGCCGATTTACTACAAATACGAATAGATCGTGGTTCTTGGAGGAACACCAAGGGGCCTAAGCTTGTGGGAACGAGGGAAATCTTAACATCATCACGCTTTTGCCTCTCGAGAGGCGCCTTGTTGAGGATAGAATAGTCTTTTGCCAGCTATCTTAACATAACCCAAATTGAAGGAGGACCATCATGTGCAAGAAATTGAGCTACCAGATCGTTTCTCTTCTTTTGACGTCAGCCGTCGCCGGCGTGGTTCAAGCGGACCTTGCAGGCTGGGAGGCGGCGATAAGCGGGGCCAATCCGCTTCACTGGTACAAGTTTGATGAGGCCGGGGCTGATTGTATCGACTCGGGTAGCGGAGGTCTGAACGGAACTTACGATAGTGTCCTGTTAGGTCAGGAAGGACGTTTCGGACCAGGTACGGCTGCAGAGTTTCAGAGGATTGGCGCCAATCGTGTCAACTTCACCGGTGCGACGAATCTGCCCGGTCCCTGGACGGTAGAGTATATCGTCAAGACGACGAAAGAACCAGCAGCTAATGACTCCCAGGCCCTGCACGACAGCGATACGACGTCGATTCGCCTTGCGGGCTGGACGGCTCTGGGCGAGGCCGGCTTCACACTCTATGGCGTCGCCGACTACCAGTTCACGCCGGCGGCCGGACTGACCCTCAACGATCTGATCATTCAACCGAATGTCTGGATGCATTTGGTATGGCGCAACAACGGCAGTGGCACGCAGTTGTTTTTCGATGGGGTCCTCGTGGGAACCAGCACGGACATGATTGATCTTCCACGTCTGCGAATTGGCGGCCGTGGTGCGGGTCCCGCCGACTACCTGCAGGGAGTCCTGGATGAAGCGGTCGTTTTTGACNCTTTGCTCACGCCTCTACTACCTTCCCCATAACAGCGACGGATCTTCAGCCGGAGAACGGTGCTACGCATGCGGATACATGGGTGAATCTGAGCTGGACCGCAGGCTCCACGGCAGCGTCGCATGATGTGTATTTGGGTGACGATTATCAAACCGTTGCCGAGGCCTCGCCAGATTCGGACGTGTTCAGGGGTAACCAGACGGCGACGTCTTATATTGCCGGCTTTCCCGGATACGCCTATCCGGACGGTCTTGTACCGGGCACGACTTACTACTGGCGTATCGATGAGGTCGAGGCCGATGGCATGACAAAACACAAGGGTGATGTCTGGAGTTTCTCGATTCCGCCCAAGACGGCGTACGATCCCGCTCCGGCGGATGGCGCCGGATTCGTCGGGCCGGATAACGTGACTCTGAGATGGACGCCCGGTTTCGGGGCGAAACTGCACACCGTATATTTCGGCGACGATTTTGACGCGCTGAGTAGTGCCACAGGGGGTGTGTCTACTGCCCCGGCGAGCTATAAGCCAGGCTCTCTTCAAGGGGAGAAAGTCTACTACTGGCGGGTCGATGAATTTGACGGTGTCGGGACTTATAAAGGCGACGTCTGGAGCTTTACAACACCAGGTGCTGTTGCGAATCCGCAGCCTGCGTATGGAGCGGCAGATGTGCAGATGAACGTGATTCTGAGCTGGTCGCCCGCCGACAGCGCCGCCTCACATCAACTCTACTTCGGCACAGACAAGGGAGCTGTGCGCGACGCAGATGCTGGCTCACCCGAGTACAAGGGTTCCAGAGCATTAGGTGCGGAGAGCTATGACCCCAGTTTACTCGACGCAGACACGACCTATTATTGGCGCGTGGACGAGGTCGAGGCTCCGGGCAATGTATCAACAGGCCCCCTTTGGATCTTCACCACGGGTGCTTTCCTTCTTGTGGACGATTTTGAGAGGTATACTGATGACGATGCGGCCGGCCAGGCTATTTGGCAAACGTGGATCGACGGCTTCGGCATTCCTGACAACGGCGCACAGGTCGGCTATTTGGTGCCGCCGTACTGCGAACAGACGATTGTCCACGGCGGTTCTCAGTCGATGCCGCTTCTATACGCCAATGAGGGCGGCGTAACAAATTCGGAAGCCTCCTTAACGCTGACGGCACCTCGCAACTGGACACAAGCAGGTGTTGCGGAACTGTCGCTCTGGCTCCAGGGCGCTTCGGGCAATGCGGCTGAGCCACTGTATGTGGTGGTTTCCAACAGCGCCGGCACGCCGGCCATCGTCGCCTACGAAGATTCGGACGCGGCCACGAAGACATTCTGGGAACAATGGAGGATTTCGCTGCAAGCTTTTTCCGATCGAGGCATCAACCTGGCTAATGTGGACAAAATCGCGATTGGCCTGGGCAGCAAAGCTGACATGGCAGTAGTTGGTGGTTCTGGAACGATGTATATCGATGATATCCGGCTGAGTCAGCCGTAATAAGTTACCGGGGAGTTTATTCCAGAAGGAGATCTGACAATGCGTAACATAATGATCATTTTAGTTGCGTTTGTTTTGCTTCTGAGCATAGCGGGCAAAGTCGCGGCCGACCTCGTGGGACACTGGAGGTTCGACGGGAATCTTGACGACTCCATCGGCGAGGCGCACGGGACGTTCAATGGAGGATCTCCCATGTATGTGCCGGGCCGCCTAGGGCAAGGGATCGAGTTCGACGGCATCAGCCAGTTCGTTCATCTGCCTTCGACGAATCCCTCGGCCTATACGATTACCTTATGGGTCAGACCAGCACGTACGGATGCCGCCAGTGTCATTGTACGCACGAGCAGCTCAGGTCCGACCACCCACTGGTCGCACCAGTTGCGTATTAACCCTCAGGGTGTGTTTCATCACTACTTGTGGGTTGGTTCCGAACGCAACTTGCCGGGAACAACGCTGGTGGAAGCGGATGAGTGGTATCATGTGGCTATCGCGGCTGCTACCAATGGTCCCATGCAGCTATATGTTAATGCCGAAGAGGATGCTCCATCGATTGATGTCGCAGGTACGCTGTGGGGCGATGGCGATCGTTACCACGTGGGTTCTAACTCAGGACACGGCATGGGATGGTTCCAGGGGGTGGTCGACGATGTTCAGATTTACGACAATGTTTTGACGGCCGAGGAAATCGGGAAGATTGTGGCATCGAGCGGAGGGTTCCCTCTGGCGTTTGGGCCCAGTCCCAAGGATGGTGCACTTCACTCAGATACCTGGGTAACTCTTTCCTGGCGATCGGGAGATTTTGCCGTCTCACACGATGTTTATCTTGGAGACAATTTTAATGGAGTCCGTGAAGCCATGGTAGGTTCGGACGTGTTCCGAGGCAACCAGATCTCTACATTCTACGTGGCCGGTTTCCCGGGATTCGCCTATCCGAACGGTCTCGTACCCGGCACAACATATTATTGGCGCATCGATGAGGTTAACGAGTTCGATCCTAACAGCCCTTGGAAAGGCGATGTCTGGAGCTTTTCGATTCCCCCTAAGACAGCTTATGATCCTATTCCTGCTGACGGGGCCGAGTCTGTTGGTCCGGATAATGTGACTTTGGGATGGACGCCGGGTTTCGGAGCCAAGCTCCACACGGTCTATTTCGGCCAGACCTTCGGCGACGTGAGTACCGCCACCGGAGGCGCTCCGATGGGCGTAACAGCCTACAGTCCCGGCCCGCTCGAATCAGCGAAGGTGTATTATTGGCGTGTCGATGAGTTCGACGCCATCCAGACCTACAAGGGTGATGTCTGGAGCTTTATGACACCCGGCGCGGTTGGCAATCCAAAGCCAGCATATCGCGCCACGGATGTCGGGATGAACGCAACTCTGAGCTGGACAGCAGCCGACAGCGCGGCTTGGCACCAACTTTACTTCGGGATAGACAAAGAGGCTGTGCGCAGCGCAAATACGACCTCGCCCGAGTACAAAGGCTCCAAGACGCTGGGCGTAGAGAGTTATGATCCCGGCTTGCTCGACGCTGATACGACCTATTATTGGCGCGTGGACGAAGTCGATGCTCAGGGCAATGTGGCAACAGGCCCGCTCTGGATCTTCACGACCGGTGCCTTCCTTCTCGTGGACGACTTCGAGGGTTATACCGATGACGACACGGCGGGCCAGGCTATCTGGCAAACATGGATCGATGGTTTTGGTGTCGCCGACAACGGCGCGCAGGTTGGTTACCTCATGCCTCCGTACGCTGAGCGGACGACTGTCCACGGTGGTTCTCAGTCCATGCCGCTTCTGTATGCTAACGAGGCCGGGATCACGAACTCAGAGGCAGTGATGACACTATCAGCGCCGCGAGATTGGACACAGGCAGGCGTGGCGGAACTGTCGCTGTGGTTCCGCGGTAGTACGAACAATGCAACAGAATCATTGTACGTGGCACTAGCCGACACCGGCGGCATCCCTGCCGTAGTAGCCGACAGTAATGCCGATGCGGCTGCCATCCGTTCCTGGACCCAGTGGCGCATCCCCTTACAGGTCTTCGGCGACCAGGGTATCAATCTGAGCAATGTGGATAAGGTAGCGATTGGCCTGGGTAGCAAATCTGGCATGCCGTCGGCCGGCGGGTCAGGTACAATGTTCATTGACGACATCCGACTATATCAGTAAAAATGATTCCTGGAAAACAAGATAACGAAAAATAAGAGCAAAACGGGCCAGGTTGAATGGACGTTAATGGAGTAACATGCTCCTCAAAGAAACAGAGTGCTCTGGTGTGCCTAAACGAAGAGGTTTTACGCTCATAGAGCTTCTGGTCGTGATTGCTATCATCGCGCTGTTGCTGGCGATCCTGATGCCCTCTCTGCAAAAAGCCCGACATCAGGCCCGTCGAACGGCCTGTGCCGCTCACTTAAAATCCTGTGGGTATGCCGGCATCCTCTATAGCAACGACAATGATGGTCAGTTCCCATATTGTCACATGGAAGTCTCACCAGGGTCTGGAAGTTACGCCGTTTGGATTCAGAGCCGTCAAGACGATCCCGAGACGAAGGGTTTCATGGCTCACGGTTTGTTTTTCTATCACGGCTTTATTAAGGAGCCGAAGCTGTTCTACTGCCCCGGTAATAACAATCCGACGCTCCAATATGGAAAGCTTCCACTGGATCCTTCCAACAAAGGCGGAGGATGGCCGAGCTCTGGGCATATTCCTGAAGACCTGGGTCCCAATCAGGCCTGGGTGCAGACCACGTATCACTACCGGTCCCTGTGGGATGAAAAGAAATGGCGGGCGGTGAATTCCGTCTTAGACAGCGGTGGCATGGCGTTCATGGCGGATGTATTTTCCGATCCGAGCCGTGGTGTCCAGTACCATCATAAGAACGGCGGTGCATCCTATCACGTGGACCATAGCCGTCAGGATTTTGTCTGGAAGAAGTTCTTCGATAAGGTCGCTAAATATAGGCCTTATCAAGATTATTAGTTTCGCTATCCCGAATCCAACGTTACACTTGGCCTGGAAAGGCGGATTTCGACCATGCATCGACGCAACTTTCTGAAATATATGCTTACCGCGAGCTCGGGAGTGTTGCCCCAAGTTCCGGGCTGGACCAACCTGGCTATGAGTAGTAACGACGTGAGGTTTAGCGGGAGCGGGAAGCTACCCAATATCATCTTCATTCTGGCGGACGACCTCGGCTATGGTGACCTTTCCTGTTTAAATCCCGACTCCAAAATATCCACCCCCAATCTGGACAGGCTGGCGTCTCAGGGTGTGGTCTTCACCGACGCCCATTCGGGCTCGGCAGTATGTACACCAACCCGATATGGCATCTTGACCGGGCGATATTGTTGGCGGTCCCGATTGAAAAAGAGCGTCCTGTGGGCCTGGGATGCCCCGCTGATCGAGCCAGACAGACTCACCGTCGGTGGATTGCTGAAGAAACATGGCTATAGTACGGCTTGTATCGGTAAATGGCATTTAGGCTGGGATTGGCCGACAACCGATGGATCATGCATCAACGATCAGATCGCTCTCGGACAGTGGGAAACAGAAAACCGAAATGCATTCGGAGCAAAAGTCGATTTTACCCGCCCGATTGCCAATGGTCCCACAACACGGGGATTCGACTACTACTTCGGTGACGACGTTCCAAACTTCCCCCCTTATTGCTTCATTGAAAACGACAGAACCATCGGTTTTCCCACAGAGAAGAAACCAGATGATATGTTCGGAACGCCGGGTCCGATGATTAAAGGCTGGCAATTGGATCGGGTTATGCCTGCGCTCACTCAAAGAGCTGTGGAATATATCGAGGCGGGACCAGCGGTCAAACCGTTTGGCAAAAAGGCTGCAAGCCCCTTCTTCCTGTATTTTCCGCTAACGGCGCCGCACACACCCATCACGCCCGCCAAAGATTTCCAGGGAACAAGCAAAGCTGGTGCCTACGGAGACTATGTCCAGCAGGTGGACTGGACCGTCGGGCAGATTATCACGGCGCTGGAACAGACGCATCAGGCTAATAACACACTCCTGATCTTTACCAGTGACAATGGCTCGCCGGGACGGGATGGGACGAATATGAGCGGACCAACTAACTCGGTACGCAGATATGGTCACAATCCCAGCTACATTTACCGCGGCATTAAAGCCGATATATGGGAAGGTGGTCATCACGTGGCCTTCATCGCTCGCTGGCCGGGCCGGATCAAGCCCGGGTCCGAGAATGACGAGACAGTTTGCCTGACCGACTTACTGGCCACGGCTGCCGACATCCTGGGCGAGAAATTGCCGACGGATGCTGGTGAAGACAGTTTTAGTCTTTTACCGTATTTATTGGGAGAGGTACCTAAAGAGCCGAAGCGCAAAGCGGTCATACACCATTCGATCAATGGATTGTTCGCCATACGAACCGGCAAATGGAAACTCGTCGACGGCGTTGGATCGGGCGGGTGGTCAGGTAAAGGAGATGGCCTGCCGGGTCAGCTTTATGATATGCAGACCGATCCGTCAGAGAAGAATAACCTGTACAGTAATCCAGAGTATCAACATATTGTGAAGCGACTCAAAGCTCTTTTGACCAAGTATAAGAAAAACGGCCGAACCAGACCCGAAACATAGTCCAAAATGATTGGATTTCTTGGTGGGTATCACTATACAAATGTCACTTTGACTTCACCTTTGTTAGGAGGATTATCGTGTGTAAGAAACTGATAGGCCGATTGATCCTTATTCTACTATTCGGTATGATCCTGACGAACGTCACTAAAGCAGAACTCGTCGGCTGGTGGAAACTCGACGGCAACGCCGATGACGCTTCGGGCTATGATCATCCCGGCACTTTGTTCGGAGATCCACAGTGGGTAAATGGAAAGATCAACGGCGCGCTGCAATTCGACGGTGCGGATGATCGCGTCGAGATGCCCGGGACCAGTCCCGGAGAAGGTTTCCCGGGTAGCGAAGGTGAAGCCACCTGGGCGGTTTGGTTCAAGACGGCCGGCGGTGGTGTTCTCAATACCATTATGTGCCTGGGGCCTGCCGGTGCGGCCCACGTGAAAGGCAACCGATCTATCAACGTCGAGGCCTCCGGTGTGATCATGATCCGCGCACACAGCGTCGGAGACTTGACGGCGATCAACTCCAGCGCTACGGTCAATGACGATGAGTGGCATCACGTAGCCGTACCTATTGCTTTTGAAACAGACGGAACCAACGATACCATGAAGGTCTATATCGACGGCGACCTGAGTAAAGGCTACGAAACCGACACGATCGATATTAACCAATACAGCGCCGAAGCCGCGGATTTCATTATCACGCTCGGCGCCAGAGGTACAACACCGTTTAACGGCTTGATCGACGACGTGCGCATTTACAGCCATGCTCTCTCGGAGGTCGAGGTCCTCAGCGCTATGGAAGGCAAACCCTGGCCCTACGCGCTCGGTCCCGATCCGAGCGACGGCGCCTTGTATGAAGACACATGGGTAACACTTTCCTGGTCGCCGGGCGAGCTGGCCGTCTCACACGATGTATATCTGGGTGGCACATTTGACGGCGTGAACGAAGCTACCCGGGATTCCGAAGTCTTTCGAGGCAATCAAACGGAAACGTTCTATGTGGCCGGCTTTCCGGGTTATGCCTATCCCGACGGTCTTACCCCGGGTACGACCTACTACTGGCGGATCGATGAAGTCAACAACGCCGATCCGAACAGTCCGTGGAAAGGATCGATCTGGAGCTTTTCGATTCCACCCAAGACCGCCTATAATCCGAATCCAGGCGATGGAGACGGCATTACGGAGACAACAGCAACCTTGAAATGGACTCCGGGCTTTGGGGCGATATTGCATACGATGTACTTCGGTGAAGATTTCGATACCGTCGTGAATGCCACCGTGGGTATTCCGGTGGGATCAGCGAATTACAATCCTGGGCCACTCGAAACGGAAAAAGTCTATTACTGGCGCGTTGATGAGTTCGACGGCCATGGCACCTCGAAAGGTGACGTTTGGGCCTTTACAACACCGGGCGCGGTTGCAAATCCACAACCTGCAAATGGCGCCACTGATGTAGCAATGGCAACTGTTCTAAGTTGGACAGCGGCTGATTCAGCCGCCTCACACGAACTCTACTTCGGGACAGACAAAGAGACCGTGCGGAACGCCACCGCTGGTTCGACTGAGTATAAAGGCTCTATAGCGCTGGGCGCTGAAAGTTACGATCCCGGATTGCTTGAGGTCGATATGACTTACTACTGGCGTGTGGACGAAGTGGATGGTCAGGGTAACACGTTGAAAGGCCCGATCTGGGTGTTCACGACGGGCGCATTCCTTCTTGTGGATGATTTCGAGAGCTATGCCGATGACGATGCCGCTGGCGAGGCCATCTGGCAACACTGGATCGACGGTTTCGGCGTTGCCGACAACGGATCACAAGTAGGTAATTTACTGCCTCCGTACGCCGAGCAAACGATTGTTCATGGCGGCTTACAATCGATGCCGCTGTTTTACACCAACGAAGGCGGCGTCACGAACTCGGAAGCGACGTTGACGCTGACAACCGGTCGCGACTGGACACTGGCTGGCGTTTCAGAACTTTCGGTCTGGTTCAGAGGGGCTTCGGGGAATGCGGCCGATCCGCTGTACGTGGCGGTTTCCAATAGCGCCGGCGCCCCAGCGATCGTAGCGCAAGATGATCCGGAAGCCGCGATGGTTCGATCCTGGACGCAATGGCGTATCCCGTTACAGGGATTTGCCGATCAAGGCATCAATCTGACGAATGTGGACAAGATTGCCGTTGGCGTGGGTAGCAAAGGCGGCGTCGCCGTTGGCGGTTCAGGAACGATATACTTTGATGACATCCGGCTGTATCAACCAAGATAAATTCCATCCTTGTTTGGAATAACAGTAAGGAGGATTATCATGCGTAGAGAATTGATCTATTTTTCCGTGCTTTCTAGTCTCGTTCTAACCAACGCAACAAAAGCAAACCTTATCGGCTGGTGGAAATTCGATGAGGGGTCCGGGACCTTGGCCTACGACTCAAGCGGTAATGATAACCACGGCACTCTCCGAGGCAATCCGCAATGGGTGGCCGGGAGAATGGGCGGGGCCCTGGAGTTCAACGGCACTGATTCCATGATTGACATTCCCTACTCATCGGATATGACGCCGTCCATGGGAACCACGATGGCGGCCTGGGTCTTCCCGACGGACACGACTCGCTCTTGCATCGTTGGTCAATACGAAGGATATGGTGTGGCGCTGATGACCGGTCTCCAACTCAAATCTGTTGTTTGGGGTGCAGACTGGGTGTTAAGCGACGTAACCATACCCGAGCAGGAATGGTCACATGTGGCGATGACGTGGGACGTCGCAGGTTCCGAAAGGATGATTTTTCTGAACGGCGAGCTCGTCGGCCAGAGGGGCGATGCGGCCGTGCCTAACGTGCAGAACAACCTAGGCATCGGTCTTTGGGTCGGATGGCCCGCCTCCTGGGGGGATGATTCCTTCATGGGAATCATCGATGATGTGCAAATTCACGACCTCGTATTGACGGAGGACGAGATCCAGGTCATCATGGAAGGTCAGGGGTATCCCTATGCCTTCGGTCCTGAACCTAAAGACGGTGCTCTTCATGAGGACACGTGGATAACTCTGGGCTGGTCGGCGGGTGATTATGCCGTCTCGCACGACGTGTATCTGGGTGAGGATTTCGACGTTGTGGATGAGGCGACCCGGGATTCAGACGTCTTCCGAGGCAACCAAGCTTCAACTTTCTACGTGGCGGGCTTTCCGGGATA
>JARRQQ010000383.1:0-1560 GCA_037381725.1 Sedimentisphaerales bacterium | reverse complement strand
CGTACTACTGGAGAATCGACGAGGTCAACGACGCAGACCCGAATAGTCCGTGGAAAGGGCCGATTTGGACCTTCTCGATTCCACCCAAGACGGCATACAACCCGAACCCGGCCGATGGAAGCCAACTCATGGACGTAAATGCTCCAACGCTTACCTGGACGCCTGGTTTCGGAGCCAAATTGCACACTGTCTATCTGGGCAGCAGCTACGATGAAATAGGCGACGCCACGGGAGGGAGCCCGCAAGGCCTTGCGACCTACCGCCCAGGTCCACTCGAATTGGAAAAGGTTTATTACTGGCGTGTCGATGAGTTTGACGCCGTCACGACGTATAGAGGCGATGTCTGGAGCTTCACGACCCCGGGCACCGTGGGGAATCCGCAACCGGCATATGAAGCTACGGATGTCGGGATGAACGCGACTCTGAGCTGGACCGCAGCCGACAGCGCGGCTTCGCACCAACTCTACCTCGGGATAGACAAAGAGGCCGTGCGCAGGGCAAATACGACCTCGCCCGAATACAAAGGAGCCAAGACGCTGGGCGTGGAGAGTTATGATCCGGGGTTACTCGATGCTGATACGATCTACTATTGGCGCGTGGACGGAGTCGATGCTCAGGGCAATGTGTCGAAGGGCCCTCTCTGGATCTTCACGACGGGTGCCTTCCTTCTCGTGGACGACTTCGAGGGCTATACCGATGACGACACGGCGGGCCAAGCGATCTGGCAGACGTGGATTGACGGCTTCGGCGTGGCCGACAATGGTGCTCAGGTCGGTTATCTGATGCCTCCATACACCGAACAGTCGATTGTCCACGGCGGCGCTCAGTCAATGCCGCTTCTATATACTAACGCGGCTGGGGTCACGAACTCGGAGGGATCGATGACGCTAACAGCACCACGCGATTGGGCGCTGGCGGGTGTTGAGGAATTATCACTGTGGTTCTGTGGCAATTCAGACAATGTGGCCGAACCATTATATGTCGCCGTCTCGAATAGCACCGGTGCCCCAGCTATCGTAGCCCATGATGACCCGAGTGCGACTTTAGTGCGCTCGTGGACGCAGTGGCGTATCCCATTGCAAGCGTTTACCGATCAAGGAATCAATCTGGCCAGCGTAGATGAAATTGCAGTTGGTCTGGGCAGCAAATCCGGCACCGTGACCGCCGGTGGTTCCGGAACGATGTACATCGACGATATCCGGCTATATCGGCCATAGCGGCAATCGCAAAAGTGGCATTGTCACTGCGAAACACAGTTGACCTTAAGGGGCCCGTATCAGTCTGATGAGGTATGGGCCCCAGTTGTTTCTTAGAACATTGTCAACGATCAACACTTTCCGTTCTTGACCCCGGCCATTGAATACTTTGGTGTCCCTGGAAAAGTCATTTTGAGGCCCAAAAAACGATATTTATCGGCTGCTGTTGGGGAAAAATCAAGGTCTGTAGAGACATTTTGGAGAGTGCGCCGAGGTAAGCTGCCGTGGATCAGCTGGACAATCCAGCCTGGTTAAAGGTTAGCCACCAGGCCAGAACTGAACTTGATGTATATTGAGGTAACGA
>JARRQQ010000382.1:0-5952 GCA_037381725.1 Sedimentisphaerales bacterium | reverse complement strand
CATCAACCTTCGCGACGCGCGCGACAAAGTTCCCCTGCCGATTGACAGATACTGAGGGATTTGCGATTTACGGTTTTCGATTTACGCACGAGAACACGAAGGTTCTCGGATTCTCGCCTGGGCGTCAGGCGCGCACGCAGGAGTTCAATGCCGTCGCTAGGTGCACGTAGCGATAGGGAATCTGGAATTCCGTGCAAATGGCCTTGAGTTTCTCCAGACACCCCTCGCTCAAGGTACTCTGAGAATCCGGATCGCCGTGACAGCAAAAGATCCTGCACGCGGCAAAACGATGCTCGTAAATCTCGCACTTGCCGTCCTTGTTATAAGGACAGCGGCCGCCCGACATCGGCCTGATATTCCGGGGTCCCAGGTGGGCGACCAGGTACATCAATTCCGGCGGCGTGACGAACAAGCGATGATCGAAACCGTCGAAATCGCAGCACTCACCGCAAGCGGTGCAGGTGCCGGCCAAGTCGCCGGACCGACGAATCTGCCCATCAAGCCACGCATAGACTTCAGCCACTTGCTTGAGCAGTGGGCCGTTTACTTCGCATCCCGCCACCACTTCTTTTCCTTCTTGATCTCTTCGATTTCCTCGAAGCTGTAGTGTTTGCCGCGATTGACACCGGGACATTTCCGCCCCGCTTCGTTCCAGACGTCCGGACTGCTCAGATTGCTCGGCCAGAAGGGCCAGCTTCGGCACTGGGCCGGCCGAACCGAATAAATCCCACAGCCCCTCCCGCCCGCACTGCTTTGCAGGAAGATGCAGTCTTTGGTTGTAGGATGCTCGATGATCGTGGTTCGCAGGCCAACGCGGCGCAGGTATTTTTGCCGGAACTGCCCTACCGTCATCTTCAATAAGTCGGCGATGATCTCTATCTCCGTCCGCGTCACCCAGATATAGCCCTCCCCCGGCCCCGCGCAGCACGCCCCGCACCCCTCACACTCGAAATGCAGCCCCGCAACGTACCAGGCCGTCTTTTTCTTAGCCACAGATTTCACAGATCAACACCGATTGCCATTCCTACAAAGGGGCTTGTTGCTGAACGCTGCCATTGTGCGCTTGAGATTGCCACGGCCTATTTCGTAGGCCTCGCAATGACATGTAAACGCCTCGCTTGTCATTGCGAGGAGCAACGCGACGAAGCAATCTCTCCTTTAGCAACAAACCCAAAGGCAGGAATCCGTTCGTTTTGACACAAATAGGTGTAGAGAAGCAAATGAGATATGCATCATTCAGAGGCATATGAGTTTTCGCCCTTACCCCTTTCGCTGGGGCGCCAAGTACTCATGACCTTATCGCGCATAATCACTAGTAAGTCCGGCCACTGTCCAGGCGAGAACAACTTCATTGCTTCAACAATACGCTCATTAATCTTACAACGGTTCGGCATGCGAAGAGACACGATCAAGATACCACTGTGTTCCTTGTCACGATGGTGTGAGAAGCCTCGGTCCGTGGTAATCAACAATCGCTTTTCCCGGTGAGCCTTATTCCAGAGAAGCTCATCTGATATGCCCTCATCAGCCGTGCCGCGAATATCGAGTACATCGTGACCCATCTCGTGCAACTGTTTTACGCTCATCAGGGGGATATTCTCGTCCACCAGGATTCTCATATCACCTTGTTATCCCCCGATAGGTGTAATCTGTTCTTCAGCGAGCGACGCAGCGTAACTCAGACATGCGAGAATATCCTCGCGTTCAAGAGAAGGATACTCTTTCAACAGTTCTTCGATTGTATTCCCATTAGCCAGCATACCTATGATCTGGTGAACAGGTATTCGTGTGCCTTTGATACAGGCTTGCCCATGACAAATGCTTGGATCAATTGTGATTCGTTCGTTCATTGTCTTTACTCTCTGGAATAATTATCCAGGTTGCATCATACATAATCTGTCCGAACGATTCCAGCAGAATCTTGTCGCCGCTTAAGGCATTAGCACAGGCCACAAGCGAAACCAAAAGAATTGCCCACCCTGTCGGCTGGAAAAAGACAAAGGCTGACGACTCTCCCAAGTCCCTTGGGGATGTGGCACCAGCCATCCCTGGCGGGACCTTGCCGCGCTATCAGCCCTTGGCTATATTGGATATTTCGTTCCGTTAGTTACCCGAGGCTTCGCCGAGACCGAGGTCGGCTGAATAAACCACCAACCGCGGACGTGCATCTAGTGTGGTCGAGCCGTTGGTGTGGATCTGCCAGCCATCGGCGGTACCATTGGCCTGGATAGCGATCCCGTAATCAGTCGCCCCGGTGCGGACGCCTTCCAGATAGTTAGTCACGTCGAACCACACTTCAGCCCCGCGGATGAAGCCGTCACGGGTATCGAGGGCCGGGCCGATGTCACCATCGCCAACCTGCAATCCGTTAATGGCTCCAAAGGACGAATGTAGCGAACTGGTATCCCAGGGCCGCAACATCGCATACGCCGAATAAGGACCGTTGGCCCGAGCGTTTGCATTGGTATCCCCGGTGGTTATCACGACCCACGCTTTGATCACGGGTACGTCCGCCGGAGCCTGATTCGGTTCCGCGCCGAACACGTTGTCGAATTTCAACAAGGCCAGATCGTCGGGCGAGCTGGTAGTGCCAGTGGTGTCGGTAAAAATCACCCCGTCGAGAAACGTCTGGTCGAGCGCCGATCCATCTTCAGTCATCTCGGGCCTGTCAAGGTCGGTCGTGTCTTCGATCAAGGCGTTCGTACCGCTGCGTACAATGGCCATCGTCGTGCCGGCGTAACCGCCCGTCCCATCCTGAAACGTGTTCTTCGCAACGGGAGCGGCCGTGTAGGTGACCTCCAGCTTGGGCCGGGTGTCGCTGAGCGGATAACCGGTCGTGTGAATGGACCAGCCGTCGGTGGTGTTCGCGACCTCGTTAATCTCGTCAGGCAGGCCAGCCTGAACGACAAAACCGTAATTCGGCGTACCATCCGCCCAGGATTGAACGACCGATGCCACGTTCGTGCCCTCTGTGATTCCCGGAATTTGGTAGCCAAAACCGCCCACGGGCCGGGTGGCCGAGCCGTCCTGCCACCAGGCGCCCCGGCTTACCAGATTAGTGGTCGTGGTAAAATCGCCAAAGTACGTGGTCGTCGAATCGAACGGCTGAAGCATCCCCGAGACGCCGTAAGGGCCGCCCGTTTGAGCATTTCCCACCAGGCTCGTGGTCAGAATCAATTCGGCGCTGAGGATGGTCGCGCCGGACGGGATCTGGCCCGGTTGGTTTCCGAAGATATCGTCGAACCGCAGCAGTGCCTGCTCGTCGGGCGATGAATCCGTTTTGTAGCCATCAAGAAAATCGTTTGCGACCTCACTGCCGTCTTGATTATGCTCGTTTCTTTCGCTGATAATGCGATCGAACGTGCCTACGTAATCATTAACTCCATTTTGGAAGCTGGTGGTCACGATTTGAGCAGTGGCGATCCCCGCAAGGGCCACGCAAAAGCCACCGGCCAATACAGCACGATGAACCAGGTTCTTGAATTTGTCGACCATGATAACATCCTCCTCCTCAAAACATAGACCCAATAAACAAAGCGTTCAACCACGGCGTAAGGTACCAAGCCGTTTCACTCTTAGCCACGGATTTCACAATCGCCATCCCGGAAGGTATCGAAGGATCGATGAGAGCATCGAGTAATATCATCCACACTCGTCCCCACACGAGCGAACGTTGGTTCACCATCAAGATTCACTCTCGTTTGCGTCGGTTCGTGCGCGGGTGGCTCTTGCCGTTGTAATCCAACGATACAATCAATAGCGGTTCGACCACCGACCATGAGTCGTCGGCCTCAACCACGATGATCCGGCGCTTGCCGACGGCAACCATTTCCGGATGCGGGACAGCCAACGACCGCCCGTCCGCCAGACGGATGCTGAAAGGTTCAAACGGCTGACGCCGCAATGCTTCACGAATGCCCTGTAAGTCCATTTGTAACGTCCCTATCTCGAAAGGGGCCGGAGGTTGCCCTTTTTGATCATTATGCCCCCGATCATCAGGCAAGTCAAGGATTAAAGGGTTATCCGCCGAGGACGTGCCGGGCCATTTTGGGGGGATGGCCAAGCAGTTCGGTGAAGTGACGCACTAGAATGTTTTCGATCTCACGGAGCGTTTCCTCAGCCGCGTCGGGAATCTGCTTGAGACGGATCAGACACGCGGCGGCACTCTTGTTGAGCCTGATCTTGTCGGGGAAGCTCGACTCGCAGTCTCTGCAAATCAAACCGTTGGCGGAGCTGCTGAAATATGTCTCGTATTGCGTATTGCGTTGCGCGTACTCCGTTTTGCAGTTTGCGCAGGCGCTCAAGATCGGCTGGAGGCCGATCTCTCTGAGCAATCCCAATTGAAAGAGTATCAGTGCGGCCAACATACGGCGCGAGGTACCGTGCCGTCCGGCGTTTTCCAAAAAATCCAGGAAGCTGTCGAAAAGCTCGGGATGCGGATCGTAATCGTGCGTTAAGTGGCTCAGCAACTCGGCGGCGAAGTAACAACAGTTCAAAACGAAGACGTCGCCGCCCGGCCCGGCCAAATCCGGAATGGCGTAGGCGCGTTCGAATTCGGTCAGCGTGGCGAGCTTCTCTCTGCCTGAGTCGGCAAAAACAATCTTTCCGTGCGAGAGGACTTCGATAGGGCCGTCAAAGGCCGACTTGGCGCGCTTCGAGCCTTTGACGATCATGCCGATCTTGCCAGCATGGCGTGCGAAAAAAGTGACGACCTGGGAGGTCTCGGAATAATCAACGGCACGTATGCAAATCGCCAGGTCCTTGGTCAGCATGATTACGCCGTAGGGGCCGGCCCATGTGCCTGCCCGGGCCGCCACGCAGGGCGGCCCCTACGCATTCTCACTCTTCTGGATTTTGATGCGTTTTATTCGCCGGGCCTCCGCCGAGGCTCGTTCGCCTTGGGGATATAACCCAAGCGGGAAAAAACGAAGCCGCCGATTGTCTCGTAGTCTTCGTCCTCGGGCAGGTTCAGCTCGAACTCATCGTTGACGTCACCAATGGACGTTCTGGCGTCGACTTCGACGGTGTCCGGGTCGATTCTTTTGATCGGCTCCGGCGGCGTTTCCTCGTACTCGTCGGTGATCTCGCCGACGAGCTCTTCGAGAATATCCTCCAGGGTGACGATGCCCGCCGTCCCGCCGTATTCATCGAGCACGACGGCGATATGCAGTTTCTGATTCTGAAACTCGTGGAGAAGGACACGGAGCTGTTTGGTCTCGGGGACGAAGTAGGCCGTCCGAATTTTCTCGCGAAGCTTGAAATCCGCCGATTCTTTGCCGATCTCGGCCAGCAAGTCCTTGGCGTACACGAGACCGATGATGTTGTCGATGTTATCTTCGTAGACCGGGACGCGCGTGTGGCCTCCGCTCGTGATGGTCTCTATGACCTTGGAGAGGTCCGAGTTGACTTCGATCGCAACCATATCCGTGCGGGGAGTCATGATCTCGTCGGCGGTGCTGTTGCTCAGCTCCAACACGTTCTCGATCATTTCTTGCTCTTCCTCGTCGAGCGTGCCTTCGGTTCTGTGCTGTTCCAGGTCGGTGAGGAATTCTTCCTGTTTTTCTTCGAGTTGCTCTTCGGGTGTCGATTCGGCGATGCCGGCCAGCCGCCGGACAAGGCCATCGTATAACTTGAAGACGTAAAGGGCGGGTGAAACAACAACCGCCGCGAACGACAGCAGGCCGTACGACCGACTGATGACCTTTTCGCCCGCATACTTGGCCCAGGCGTGCGGGATTGCCAGACTGAACACCGAGAAGATCGCCATCGCAACGACGAACGTGAGGACGTAGCGCAGCACGACCTCTTTCCACTCCACCGATGCGTCCGGGTTCACCAGGAGGGCGACCAGGATCAGCAATATGCACATGTTGAGGATGAGCCGGTACAGAGAGCACGTCAGGATGAAGCGGTCCTCGTCTTCCATAAGCTTTTCGATGATATCCCTCGAAT
>JARRQQ010000381.1:0-4926 GCA_037381725.1 Sedimentisphaerales bacterium | reverse complement strand
CCACGACATCAACCCGCCGTGGGAGTCCGGTCGGCCATGCTTTCTTTCCACACTCAGCACCATTGGCAAGGCTGCTATAGTTATCGCTCCCGCAAGAATCCACAAGAGAACCTCTTCTCTAAATCGGTTTGAAAACATGCCACCTATGAAGGCGCTGATCGTTGTGACGCTTTCAAGCACAAGCGCCAGCGGCCAATCAATCCTTCCGCTTCTTACGAACGTTATGGAAGAAGAGAGCGACAGCACCATGATCAGGAAAAGGCTTGTCGTTGCCGCCTGATACACATTGGTGTGGAACCACACCTGTACCGGCGTGTACAGGACCCCGCCTCCCTGCCCGACCAGGGATGAAACCAACGAAGCCGCAAGAATGCAGGCTATCAATAAAATTGACATGGTTATCCGGCACTGAACCGCGGAAACATTGACGTCAAATAGGCACGAATTCCGAATCCTTTCCGTTGCTTGTTGATCGTCTGTAAGTCAAGTTATCTCTTGGCCGCCATTCTTCCTTCCGCTACCATTTCCGTCAAAGGAATGCCCCACGTCGGAGGCTTGCCGCCGGTGCGAAAATACATTTCCTTAAACGCCATCTTCATGGCGTAATAGATATAACCCATTTTGAAGACGCTTATGTCGCCTCCGTACCAGGCATTGGTATGGATGTAGAACGCTTTGTGATGACCCATCTCGCCCATACAGATAATCTCAGGCCTGAAAGGCTCATCAGCTTCCTCCGGGGGAACAAGGCCGACATCTTTACCTATTTGCTTTGCGACGATTTCCGCCTGCTGATGCCCGTGAGCGCCGAGTTTCGGCACAGTCAGCGCGACGCAATCTCCCAAGGCAAACACCTCGGGATAATCTGTATTGCGCATCGTCAAATCAGTCACGACGAAGCCGACCTCATCAACAATCGGGCGATTCCTAAGGACGTAATGAGGCTCCCAGTTGGGGAAAATGATTTTCAATTCTGCTTCGACGCTGTCGCCGCTCGTAAACTCGATACCCTCTTCCGTGATGCGTTTAATATCCTCTGTCTTGTTCTTGTATCCGAAACCCATCTGCTGGGCCATATCCAGAAACTCATGGACAATCTTCTCCCCGGCGTCTTCGGCGATGACCTCGGCGGGAGTGAAAAGGGTAATGGTCTGAGGTCCGCCGAGGTTTCTGTCTTTCAGCCAGCTAGCCAGTGCCATTGCAATTTCAAGTGGCGGCCCTTCGCAGGCGGACTTCGAGTCCGGCAGCCAGTCGGGTTTTCCCTGCATTCCCTGATGAAAGCGTGCCGAGCCGATAGCGACCGGGCCGCCTCGATAGCCACCTTCGTGCAGGTATAAGCGGAGCTTGTCGCCGTAGTAACTATCTGAGAGCGTGTGACCGTGTGCGCCAAACCCCTCGATTCTATCGTATGCCAGACGGGCGCCAAGCGCGACGACCAGGTAGTCATAGCCGATCTGCTCATATGCTGCCCCAAGCCGTTCTGTCGGAACGTAGGTGACTTGCTTCTGATCCAGGTCGATGGCCGTCACGTCGGCCTGAATGAAATCCGTGCCGTCGAGTTTGAGTGTGTGGTGAATCGGCATGTGCAGAGAATCCTCCGGATCACGATTCGCCAGGACTTCAATGGGAATGTTGGGGACAAAGATCAGATACGGTTTTCGGTCGATCAGGGTGATACTGACTGCATCGCCGCACTTGTCGCGGATGAATCTCGCGGCGGTCAGTCCTGCAAAATTGCCCCCGAGAACCAGGACGTGAGGTTTGCTTCCGGTAGCCATAATGCTTTCTCCTTTCAACATAGCGAGAAGAATTCAATCATGAAGATGAAGTCTTCTTGCTTTGATGGACCTATATACGATTTCAATTGCAAAAGAAACGACAATCATGATGACCAAGAACCACAGATTAGACGCTTTAGCAATCGCGGTCTGCCAGATCAGGGCGACCAATGCGCCAAGGCATACCAGAACTCCTGCAATAGAAATATAGCGATTGCTTCTTGTCTTCTTGTGCATTAGAACATTTGCGCCGTTTACAGCAGCGAAGATCAGGAGAAACCCGGCACTGCCTATTGTTGATATACTTTCAAGATTCAGGAGATTAGCGGCCAGCAGGGCGATCGCGGCTGTAATCAGCAGGCCCTCAACAGGCTCTTTCCATATTTTCTTTTCTAACGCCTTTGGCAATTCACCTTCCTTGGCAACAACGTAGCTGAGACGTGCGGCGCCGTAGAGGGTGGCGTTGATGGCGGAAGCGGTTGAGAGCATGGCCGCGACAGCGATCAATTTGAACCCCGCGCTACCCATGGAGGGTCTTGCCGCTTCGGCAAGCGCATAGTCCTTAGTGGCCACAATCTTCTCCACGGGCAGGCTTCCGACGGTGATGGCTGCGATGAGGACATAAAGCAGAATCACGAAGATGACCGCTGAGTAGTAGGCTTGCGGTAAGACCTTTCTGTAATCCTGTACATCTTCGGCGGCATTCGCTATCAGCTCAAAACCCTCATACGCAAGAAAGATGATCATGCCGCCGGCGACAAGCTGCAAAGGCGGCGCCCATGTAACAGGTTTCAGACGATCAACGTCAATGAGTGTCACCCCGAGCGAGATGAATACGCACAAGATAAGTACTTTCAGAGCGACAATCCACAACTCAGCCTTCGCAATCGTTTCCGCACTAAAGAGGTTCAACACGGTTATGACAATGATGGCAATGGATGTCAGCAGATGTTTTGAAAGCGGGTGAATGGAAGCCGGCAACAAAGCGGCGCCGTAGCTTCCAAATGCAAACGCATATAGAGAAACCATAATGATATAGCTTAACCATAAGAGTATGTTCATCCCGCCGGTGAAAATGTCAATGCCGAAGCCACGATCTATGAAGGTGACGGTTCCGCCCTTGCTGGGAAAGGCGACTGAGAGATTCTTGTAAGAGTAGGTCGTGATAAGGGCCACCATGCCGGCAATGACAAATGCCACAGGGGTAGCCCCTTTGGCAAGCTGTGTGGCCAATCCCAGGACTGCGAAGATTCCACCCCCGACCATTCCACCGACACCAATGGCCGTTAGCTCCCAAAAACCGATCTTTGCTGGATCGCTTCGGCTCATCTGACCTGGGCGGAGACACGCTCCGTCGCAGCCGACTCCATTAGACCGTATTCTGAGAGCTGTTCTTTTGTGGTATCAATGTCGGTATGATGGATCGCATTCATGCCCAGGCTACGCGCCACCTCGACATGCAGTAGCCTGTCATCAACGTAGACGGATTGTTCCGGCGCGACCTGCCCGACGTCGAGAGCCAGCTTGTAGATATCCTTGTCCGGCTTTCTGAAGTGCACAAAGCACGAACAGATGAAGAATTGTATCAAGTCCCTTAGTCCGAAATGGTTAATGCGGTAAATAGTCAGTTCCCGCCCCTCGTTACTGATGGCACTGACCTTCAGCGCATTGTGTTTCGAGATGGTCTTGAACAGCTCGATCATTTCCGGCAGCGGCTGGCTCCCCGAGAAAATAAACTCCTTGAACGCCTCTTTGTCAAAAGGCCGTTGCTCGTAGAAGACAGCCAAATCCAGGTACTCGTCCATTGTCAGCTTGCCTTCCTCGTAAGCACTAAAGGTCATGTGATGCCGATCGTTCATTTCGTCATAGTTCAACCCGAATTGTTCGGCTGCTTTTCGGCGCATACGCCGGTCCCACCCGTTGGTCAGAAGCACGCCGCCGATATCCAGAAATAGCGTCGAGATGTGTGTATGTTTTGGCATAGTACACCTATAGAGTTGCTAATGTGTCAAAAGAGTCCGGACAGATAGTCCTTTCCAAGAGACAACATGTCTCCATAGTGCCCGATGACCGAAATGAACCCGGTGATGAGAACGATCAATACCGCGTAGATGGCTATCCACCATTTCTCTAAGATGGTTCTTCTGTAGAACTCTTATGATCGCCGCCCACAAGACGAGCACCAGGGACGTTATGGCCAGATTGCGATGTGTATGGGCAATGCTCAAATGGACCGGCGACAGTTTGGATTCTTCCGTCTCCGGCCTTTCCCAACCTGTATATACCGTCGGAATAATGGCAATAGCCGCCAGTATCAGACAATACATTCCCGAAATCCTGAAGAAGTCATTGCACGTTATTGCATAAAGAAAATTAGCAAGCACCGCAGACAAGGCGAGCGCTGTCGGGAAATGCACGAAGATGACATGTGATTTCCCTATGTCCATAATAGGCTCCTCAAGTGTCGAAGCATCTTCTTGTTCGCGACTTTTCTTCAACCAGACATCAACGGTCTACCGACACTTCGCTGGCCAGCCTTTTCCACTTGCTACTCCGGCCTTAAGGCCTTCGCTCGCCGTACTTACAACACGCGCCTACAGAAGGCCCCAGCCGAATCGTCAAGGGCTATCGCCTGTCTTCGCCGCGGGAGCCTTGCTCTCCACCCCGGGAGCCTCGATCGCCACGGGCGCCCTCATCTCCACGGGAACGTTCATCGCCACGAAATCTTTGATCGTCTCTGAATCCTTGGTCATCGCCGAATCCCTGGTTGTCTCCAAATCCTTCATTACCAAATCCTGGGTAGCCGAAGAATTGTTGATCGCCTCCAAACCCTTCGTCTCCAAACCCCTGATCATCGCCAAACCCTTCGTCGCCGAATCCTTGATCCCCAAAGGATTGATCGTCCCCAAATCCCTCGTCGTTGTCAAACCCCTGGTCGTCTCCGAATCCTTCTTCGTCGTCTCCATAGTCGTCTACGTATTGGGCCCCGAGGTGAGTATCCGGGCTACAGTAGTACTCATCAAAGTCGTAGGGATCGTCGTCGTAATAGCCGGGATAGTAATTGTAGAATGGGCTATAATAGTTATATCCGTAGTATGGTGGGTATTAGTACGGATAAGAGCGAGGGTAAAAATAGGGATAGTAGTAG
>JARRQQ010000380.1:0-6928 GCA_037381725.1 Sedimentisphaerales bacterium | reverse complement strand
CGCACGTCGTCGTAACCCAGGAAGGACCGTAAGTGCCCGCCACCCATGCTGCCGACGCCGATGAAACCCATCGCCACCTTCTCGCTCGGCGGTACGGCTCCATTTGCACCCAACGCAGAAGAGGCAACGACGTATGGGAAGCTCGCGGCGCCGACTGCTGTGCCGCATACACTACTTAAGAAATGTCGCCGGTTCATACTGACGAAACTCATCGGAAGGATTCTCCTATATTCATTCACAGTCGCCGCGAAAAGTCTTACTTAGACAGGTGAATTTTCCGCTTTTCATTATACCCATCGAACGCCGATTCAGGCAAGAAACGGTCATTGGGACGGATAAAACGGCCTTCTGAGGTAGTCCTCAAGCCTCCTTTCTTGCGAGCCGATTATAAAGGTGTGGATACGGCATAGTCTGCGGCGTGCTCGAAAGACCCTTGAAAATCCGGCTAAAATCGGCTATAATGATGATGTACGGGTGACGACTCACGGGATTGTGGCTCCTGGCAGGAGACCGAATCATGCAGCCAAAAAACAAAGCAAAAGCACATCTTTCTTATCCGGATAGCTCTGTAAGATGGGCTTTGAGGCACGAAGGAGGCCAAGAAGGCGCCGCGGAAGAACATCAACGCCGCCGAGGCGCTTCCGCCTTTGCCGCTTCCGGCCACGCCGCTGCGGAGGACCGAACGCAAGAAGCCGCCGCAGCCGGACTGCTTAGTCGGGAAGGTGATTTGGGGGGAGTCGGCCTCGTTCGTCGATACGACGGGCAAGAAGCTCGAAATCGCCGACTGGAATCTGTGCCCCACGGACGCGGAAAAATTCGTACAAAGCGCCCGCGCGCTGGACCTGCAATATCACTGGCAGAATACAAACCTCAATAGTTTCCACTTCGATCCTAAGAAGCTGCCGGCACTGTTGTTTAGCGGCGTGCGAACGCTCAAGCTCAGTGACTCGCACATCCAGTCACTGCGCGATTATGTATTGAGCGGCGGAATGATTATCTGTGATTCGATTGCCGGCTCGCCGTACTTCTATGAATCGGCCAAGAAGATTTTCCTTCGCGCATTTCCTGAAAGCCGTTTTCGAGTCATCGCCGCCGATCATCCGCTTTACCACATGATCGTCGACGTCGGGAAAGTCACGTGCCGCGGTGTGAAGGGACAATCCAAACCGCTCCTGGAGGGCATCTACGTGGGCAGTGAGGGACGGCCCGAAGTGTTTGGGCTGACCGATCAGACCCGACCTACGGACGAGTTCGTTTTCGCGCAAATCAAGCACGAGGGTCTCTGGAACGTGCATCCCGGTGCGGCTGCGGCATTGTTGACGAAGCTGAGGCGGTACACGTCCGTGAGAGTAAACCTCAAACGCGTCGCCGTGGACGTGGCCCAGGACGATCTTTCATCCTATCCGTTCCTTTACTTGACGGGGCTGGACGACTTTTCTTTTTCTCCGCAGAGCGTCAGCGCTCTCAAGCGCTATCTCAATTCCGGCGGCCTGCTCCTGGTTAATAATGGTCTGGGATTAGGCACGTTTGACACCGCTGTACGGCGCGAGATGAAGAAGGTTTTGCCCGGCATGGCACTGGAGCCGATTCCGCCTGGCCATAATCTTCACAGCGGGATTTTTGATACGTCCACGGTGCGGTACACGCCATCGCTGGCTAAGAGTAAGCCCGAGTTGGGCAACAAGCCGTACCTGTTAGGCGCGGTGATGAATGGAGAGCTGCGGGTGATCTATAGTCCGTATGACCTTGAGGCCGGCTGGCTCGACGTCCCTTATCCGCAGATGAGAGGGTACGAATCCATCTCCGCGCAACGATTGGGAATGAACATTGTTCTATATATGATGACTCATTAGGGTGCTTCTATGTCCGACAACGTTGCTACGACCGTACAATGTCCGGAGTGTGGCAAGACGTATAAGCTGGGCCACACGTCGCCGGGCAAGAAGGCCCGCTGCCGATGCGGGTGTGAATTCGAGATAACTGCTGAAGGCGCATCCGGGGACGACACACGCCATCCTCGAAGGCTTGAGATTTCCGATGACGAAGCTCTGGCTCTGGTCGAGCGGATGGCGAAGGTCAAGGCGTGCATATTGAGCGAGGTAGGAAAAGCGATTGTAGGCCAGAAGGAGGTCTTGGAGCAAATCCTGACGGGGTTTTTCGCCGGGGGGCATTGTCTTCTATTGGGAGTGCCGGGACTGGCGAAGACGCTGATGGTTCATAGCCTGGCTCAGACGATGCACCTTCAGTTCAAGCGGATTCAATTCACGCCCGATCTGATGCCCACGGATATTACCGGCACGAATATCCTGGAGGAGGATCCCGAAACCCGGCAGCGATCTTTTACGTTCCACAGAGGGCCGATCTTCGCGAACGTGCTTCTGGCGGACGAGATCAATCGCACGCCTCCGAAGACGCAAGCGGCCCTTTTGGAAGCCATGCAAGAGCGGCACGTGACCACGGGGGGCGATACCTATGCACTGCCCTCACCGTTTCTGGTGCTGGCGACACAAAATCCGCTAGAGCTCGAAGGCACGTACCCGCTACCCGAAGCGCAATTGGACCGGTTCATTCTTTTGATCAAAGTGGACTATCCCGATCTCGCGCAGGAACAGGAAATTCTGCTATCGACCACCGGCGGGAATGGCGAGCAGCTCAAAAGCCGCATCGACGCCAAATCGGTGCTCATGTACCAGGATTTGGTGAGGCGGGTTCCCGTGAGCGAACACGTGGCGAACTACGCGGCCAGGCTATGCCGCGCGACGCGCCCCACGCAAGAGGACGTCCCCGACTTTGTGAAGAAGTACGTCCGTTACGGATGCGGGCCGCGCGCAGGCCAATCCTTGCTGCTCTCCGCCAAGGCCCACGTTGTGCTGAACGGACGCTTCAACGTCTCGTGCGAGGACGTCCGCAAATATGCCTTACCCGTCATGCGGCACCGGGTGATCCTGAATTTCGCCGGCGCCAGTGAGGGGCTTGATTCCGACGCCGTGATCCAGAAACTTCTGGATACGGTGCCCGAGTCGCAGTAGGTCGGCACTCGCGGCCGGAGGAATCCATGAGTGAAACGGGCGAATATCATTATCTGCCGGCCTATATGGCCGAACGCCTTCGCGGCGTCGAGATCAGCGTGCACAGGCCCATGGACGGAAGCAACCAGGGTTTGCACCGCTCGCCCGCCTTCGGCTCGTCGGTCGAGTTTGCGGAATATCGTGAGTACATGCCGGGGGACCCGATCGCGCGGATCGACTGGCCTGTCTACGCGCGCAGCGATAGGTATGTGATCCGGCGCTTCCACGAAGACGTCAGCATCCGTTGCTACGTGCTGCTCGATATTTCCGGGAGCATGGGCTACAAGGGCACCGGGGCCATGAGCAAGATCGAGTTCGGCTGCTACCTGGCGGCGGCGATGCTCTATGTCATGCTGCAACAAAGTGACACCTCCTCACTGATCACGTTCGATACCGAAATCCGCAGCTACCATGAGCCGGCGGGAAGCTTCGTTAATCTCAAGCCGATGTTGCTCGAGCTTGAAAATATTCAATTAGGCAAAAAGGGGAATATCGAAACGACGCTCCACACGGCCGCGGAGCTTATCAAGGGCCGGGCGCTGGTGGTGATTGTCTCCGATTTCCTCCAGGAGCCTGAGAAGATCATCCGGGGCATTAACCATCTTCATCACGACGGCAAAGAGGTCACTCTTTTTCATCTTCTGGACCCCACCGAGGTGAATATGCCACTGTCCGGATTGCTCGAAGTCGTCTCGATGGAGCAGGAAGGCAGGCTGACCGTGGATTTCGGGCGCATCAAAAAGACCTATCTGAACCAATTGCGGCTCTACCTCGATCAGTTGCGGGCCGGCTGTCAGAGAATTCGGGCCGACTACGTCTTCGCTGACACGGGGATGGACGTGTACGATGCTATCCTGCAAAGGAGGAAAATGGGATGATCTTTTCGGCGCCCATTTTTCTCTATCTTCTACCTGCGGCGGGGCTGCCGGTCCTCTTCCATTTCTTCCTCAAGCAGAAGAAGCGCCAGATTCTTTTTCCGACTCTCATGTTCTTCTACCGGACCGATCCGAGACTCAATTCCCGGCGGAAGATTCATCAATTGCTCTTATTGCTCATGCGCGTCCTACTCATCGCGTTCATCCTGCTGGCGTTGTCCAGGCCGAGTTTCCAAAGCACGGCCTCGCTGGGAGGTGAGGTCTCAGTGGTCGCGGTGGTGGACAATTCCGGATCGATGAGCGAGACCATCGGCAACGATAAGACCAAACTCGAATTAGCGGTGGAAGGCGCCAAGAAGCTCGTTTCCTCACTTGGTGACAGTGCGAAGATGAATGTCGTGACACTTGTTGACGACCCGGCCGTGACCTTCTCGCACACGCTGACGTCCGACAGGGAATCCCTGTTGTCTACGCTCGACGAAATAACGCCGACGGCTGCGACGGGAGATGCCGACCGTGCTTTGGCGAAAGCATTCAGTCTTCTTGAAGGCGATTCCGGGGCGGGCGGGGTCGTTCACGTTTTCAGCGACCTCCAGGAATCCGAGTGGGGCGATGAGGATCTGCGATCGGAATCGGCCGGCGATGCGATCAGCGTTTATTTCCATCGAATCGAATCGCCAACTCGTAGTCAGCCTAACATCGCCATCAGCTCGATTCAATTTCCGCGGCAAAAGATTCTGCCGAAGCACCCGGCGAAGGTCGGCATCGTGTGCCGAAATGACTCGGAAGGAACCGCCAACATTCGTCTCAATTCCATTGACGATCAGGACAATAAGCATACTCAGAACGTGACGCTCGAGCCGGGCCAGAGCGAGGTTGTCGAAATCGAAACGAACCCTGATGCCGCCGGACAGCATTGGATCAGGACCTGGATCGAAGGGGACGGCTTCTCTGCGGACAATGAAGCGGGGATAGGCGTTCTGTGTCAGCAGACGGCGACAGTCTTGTTCAGTGGCTCGCCAGGGCAATTTGGGGTATTGCCGACGGCTTTGTCCCCGGATGATTACGGCCAGTTGACCGGCCTGGTCTCGAAATTTGGTTCTGCGACCAAGCTGCCACAAGCCAGTGATGAGAAACCGGTTTTGGTAGTGACGACCTGGCAGGAGATAGGCCGGCTCGGCCAAAGCTCGGTTTCATTAGAGGCATACGTTAAGAGCGGCGGCAATCTCCTGGTCGTGCCATCCGTTGCTGGTCCCGGCGGGAAAAGCAACATTCCATCTTGGCTCGGGACACAGATTGGAGACCGGGTCTTTCTCCCTCGTGGGACCCAGCCGGAAGTGCTGGAAAAGAACGCGGGTTTCTGGGACCGGATTCGCCAGGCTACGGAAACCATCTCGTTGGAAGGCGTGCGAGTCTTCAATTACTACCCTTTGCAGTTATCCGAGGATTTCACGCCGCTCTTCGGGGCGGATTCGGATAGAGTGATATTTGCTGATCGAGAGCTTGGCAAAGGCAACATTTACGTCAGCGGCACAGCATTCGATCCGCGATGGACTACACTGCCTTTGACGGGCCTGGTGGTCGTGATGGCCCAGAGCATGGCGACGGGCGGGGAATCCTTCGAGCGAGACGCGATGCTTTCGCTGGTTGCCGGGGAATCTCCGAAGGGAATTGATGCCGGACAGCACGTCGAGGTTCTGCCCCTCATCCGCGATCCGAACGAGTGGGAGGGGTGGGGGAATGAAGTGCCCGTCTTTGCGAAGCCGGGCGCCTACAAGGTCAAGGCGGGTGACAGAGAGTATTGCATCTCCGTACGTTCGTCGGACAAGGAGGGTCTTGAACAATTTGTGAAAGGCTCGCAAATTCCGGCATTGGAGAGGCTGACCCACATGGTGGCGGACTACGACCCGGCGGATGACATGGAGGAATATCAGTATGGCCACAGCCGGACCGTCGAGCTGTTTCTGCCTCTTGTCTTGCTGGCAACTCTGGCTCTGCTCGCCGAGGGCTGGGCGCACGCATCTTCATCCGGTCCTGGCCGCGGCGATGATTCTGCTCTTGGCTGCCTGGCTGATCGTCCTCTTCCGGCGGCAACGAACGAACCGTACGCTTAGACAAACACTGCTTCTACTCGCACCCAAGGTCCTGATCGTATTGTTGCTCATCTTAGCCTACTTCGATCCGGTCCGCAGCGTGATACAACGACCGAAGAAAGACAAGAAGATATTGGTTCTTGTGGATTCTTCCTCCTCAATGGATTGCAAGGATGAGCCTGGAATAAGCCGCGAGAAGCGCGCGGAGAGACTGTCTCGGAGCCTGGAGGACGATCTGCATTCCCTTATCAACTTCGAGACTCTTTATTTCGATGATGACGTGCACGACACCAAAGATCCCGCCAAAGAGCGAAACACGGATTTGGGCAAATGCCTTATGGCTGTGGCGGACAAGGCCAAGAGTTCGGATTACTTCGCAGCGGTGGTACTTACGGACGGCGGAGATGAAGTCATTCAGACGCCGAGACTGCCCGACGTGCCACTATATGTAACCAGCGTGGGCAGTGCGCCGGAAACGTGGAACGATTTGTCGGTGGCTGACGTGGACGCCCCCGCCGTTGTGGAGCAGGATGGTACTTTCGAGGTCTCCGCCGATATCCAGGCGCGTTCTGCATCGAGAGATTTTGCGTTGAAGGCCCCTATGATTCGCGTCCAACTGGAGACGCAACAGAACGGCAAGTGGCAACCTCTTGAGTCGAAATTCGTTCGATCTGATGCCTCGAAAACGCGGGTGACGTTCTCGCTGAAGGCCCCGGCCGAGGCGGGCTTGAAGACCTATCGCGTCCAGGTCGAAAAAGTCGAGGGCGAGCTGTCCAGCTTGGACAACGTTCGAGATTTCAACGTGGAGGTTCGTACGGATACGCTGCACGTGCTGTTCTTCGCCCAGGAGTTAGGCTGGGACTTCAGCATGATTCGCAAGGAGCTTGCTCGC
>JARRQQ010000379.1:0-4930 GCA_037381725.1 Sedimentisphaerales bacterium | reverse complement strand
CATTTATGGGGTTGGTAAAGCTGGGAGTCGTCGTCGGTAATGAAAAGACACTCGTCACGGCTGGAAAGCTGACACCGACTGTATTGATAGGTCTTTGCGGCCTTTTCGTGATGGTTCTTCTCGAAACCAAAAGAATCAAAGGATCATTGCTCATCGGGATTCTTTCTTCAACTCTTTTAGCCGCTGTATTTGGATATATCAAGAGACCTGAAAGCTGGATTACCGTACACCTTAACGTGACGGCTATTGCTTTTCATCTTGATATTTGGGGAGCACTCAAATGGAGCTTATTCGGGAGTGTCTTTAGCTTAATGTTTATTGATATGTTCGACAGCGTAGGAACATTAGTGGCTTGCTGCAACAAAGCGGACATGGTCGAGCCTGACGGCAAGATCAGGGGTCTGGACCGGCTGCTGGGCATCGACGCCACGGCCACCATGATCGGTGCGGTCTTAGGGACATCGACGACGACGTCGTATATCGAATCGGCGGCGGGGATCGAACAGGGCGGACGCACGGGCCTGACCTCGATCGTCACCGGCCTGCTGTTTCTCCTCGCTTTGCCGCTCGTGCCCATCGTCGGGATCGTACCGCCTTACGCGACAGCGCCGGCGCTGATTATGGTCGGCCTGTTCATGATGAAAGAGGTCAAGAAGATCGACTTCGCGAACATGGAAGAGGCCTTTCCCGCGTTTATCATCATGGTGATGATCGCGCTGAGCTACAGCATCAGCACGGGGCTGGCGTTCGGCTTTCTCTCGTTCACAATCATAAAATTAGTCTCGGGCAAAATCCGCGACGTCAAGCCCGCCATGTGGATCATCGCCATCCTGTCCATCCTCTTCCTTACCATTGACCGCATCCCCGCCATGATCGAATATTTAAGGTCTCTCGTTTAGATAAGCTGAAGCAGTGACGAAGGAAAATACATAATAAGGTGGCCTTTATGACTTCAAAAGAAAAGCCACTCAAGGACGTTACGATTTACACGGATGGGGGTTGCGATCCGAATCCGGGAGCCGGGGGTTATGGCGTAATTCTCATTTCCGGCAAGGCTCGCAAGGAGCTTTCCGGCGGCTTTCGCCAGACGACGAATAACCGGATGGAAATCTTCGCCGCCATCGCGGGGCTGGAGACCCTCAAATTCCCGTGCAAGGTCACGCTCTATAGCGATTCCCAATATCTGGTCAACGCCATGACTAAAGGCTGGGTCAAGAGGTGGAAAGTCAACGGCTGGCGGCGAAACAAAACGGACAAGGCGTTAAATATCGACCTGTGGAAAAGACTATTGGCGCTGTGCGAGCGACACCAAGTCCGATTCGAGTGGGTCAAAGGTCACGCGGGTCATCAACTCAATGAACGGTGCGACGAGCTTGCCATGACGGCGCTCAAGCGGCCGAACCTTTCCATAGACGATGGCTACGAACAAGCGCAAATAGAAACACTATCTTTCTTACAAACAGATTTATGATGCGAGCAGCCGTTTATGAACAATTCAGGGAGCCGTTGACTCTCCAAAACGTCCCTGATCCGACGCCGGAGAAAAGCGGCGTTGTCATTCGCGTCAAAGCAACGGGGTTATGCTTGAGCGACTGGCACGGATGGATGGGACACGATCCGGATATTACGCCGCCCCATGTGCCCGGTCATGAGCTGGCCGGGGTGGTTGAGGCGGTCGGCGACGACGTGAAGAAGTGGAAGCCCGGCGACAGAGTTACTCTTCCATTCGTATGCGGGTGCGGTACGTGTCCGCAGTGCCTTTCCGGGAATCATCAGGTCTGCGACAGGCAATTCCAGCCCGGATTTACCCACTGGGGCTCCTTCGCAGAATACGTCGCGGTCCACTACGCGGACGTGAATCTGGTCCGCCTGCCCGACGAGCTCGATTTTGTCACTTCCGCGAGCCTCGGCTGTCGCTTCGCAACGGCGTTTCGGGCCGTAGTCGCCCAAGGTAGAGTCTCCGCGGGGCAATGGGTTGCCGTGCACGGCTGTGGAGGCGTCGGCCTGTCTGCGATCATGATCGCCAACGCCCTGGGTGCCAGCGTCGTAGCCGTTGATATCTCCGATGAGAAACTCGATCTGGCCCGGTCCGTCGGCGCGGCTGAAACGGTTAACGTCACGAAGGCAAATGACCTTGTCGATTGCATCCGGGATATTACACAAGGCGGCGCCGATGTATCCATTGACGCACTCGGCAGTCCGACGACCTGCTTTAATTCCATTGCGAATCTGAAAAAACGCGGCAAGCATATTCAGGTCGGATTGATGGCGACTGAGCATCGTCACTCGGCTGTACCTATGGACAAGGTTATCGCCAACGAGCTGGAGATCCTCGGAAGTCACGGCATCCAGGCGCACAAGTATACGGAAATATGGCAAATGATCCAAGCAGGCAAACTACACCCGGAAAAACTGATCGAAAAGACGATCAGCCTGGAGGAATCGTTGGAGGCGCTCATTACGATGGACAGCTTCCCCGGAGCAGGTGTAAGAGTGATAGACCGGTTTTGAGTTTCCGCATAGAAGCAAACTAATCCTGCCGAAAATGTCTCCGCGCACAATGAGGCTTCCGTTTGTAGTGTGCCCGTAAGGGCATATCTTCAGACACGATGAGAAGAAGTTGAAGCTTGGAAGGCATTCTGGTATTATAGATGTCCACAATGGGAGCGGAACATGGAGATAACCGAAATGACTGACAAGACAAAGGGCATCCTGGTAAAAGTGGCGATACTGGCTCTGATCGGTGTGGCCGTCGGCGTGGGCGCCTATCAATCCCGTAAGAAGAATTCCCCCCAACAAGCCGTCGCGGCGCAGAAGGAATCAGATACGCAGAGTAAAACGCTCTACCTCTCCGCTGACGGCAATGACACGAATCCCGGAACGAAGGAATCGCCCAAACAAACGGTCGATGCCGCGGTGAATGCCGCCAAGACCGGCGACAAGATCGTCACCAAGCCGAAAAGCACCGCCAAAACCTCTTCTGGCTGAGGAGGCTGACAAAAGCGACCATGGTGTCCATGGTCAAGAGACAGCCAGAACAGAACGGCTTTCCAACAGCTCATCGTCTGCGGGTTGTGAAAGGAATGACCTTGGGAGTCTCGCTTCCCTATTGCAGGAACGGGCCTGCCGCGAATCCGACGAAAACAAAGAGGACAAACAGCGCCATCGCGACAATACAAAGCAGTATCATCGTCGCGCTTCGCAATCGAGGTTGAGGGATCTTCCCAACAAACAGCAACGGCAGGCCGAAGATTACAATCACCGGAACGAACGCCGTCACCATCCACAAGTAGAACAATCTGCGAATCATCGACGTGTCCCGGTCGTACCATATTTTCCGCCACATGGTAATGAAGATATCATAGTTGAAGCGTATGTTGAGAAACGCAATGTACGGCGTGAGCGGATTGATGGCGTCGTTCGAGTTACAATAAGGGCAGTAATATTGAAGCGGCCGGCACGGATTCAGACACCGGGGGCACAAGGGCAAAGCATCGTCCGGCACAAAGTCATCATTTAAGTCTTTGCCCTCATTAAGCTCCTCTGTTCGCGGATTGTTGTCATTTCGCTCGTTCATAGGGACGTCGCCTGCGCCGAGTCTTCCCACGCTGGTGCCCGCAACAATCCAGGCCTTCGCTCGGCCCTTTCCTATTTGCATTGTATACAATCGTGACCCCCAACGCCAGCGAAATGTGCATGTTTTCTCTTGACATTTCACACTCAATTGGTTAGGCTGTTGTCTAATGGGGATGGGTGGTGAACAGATCCCCGTTCATTCCTATTGTTGAATTCTGCAAAACTGGAGGCTAGGTGTACAATGAAACAGGCAATCTTCATGATCCTGATCGCTCTCGCGCTCTTGGCGGCGCCGCGCGACGTACTGGGCGACGGCTCGACGCTCGATCTTGACACAGATCAGCTCGTTCAAGACAATGGCGTCGATATCACGGTGAGCGGCTACTCCGTCCCGTCACTCGCGGACTGGAATAACGACAATCTCAGCGACCTCATCATCGGCGAGGGCGGCGGCTCCGGATCGGGCAAGGTCCGCGTCTACCTTAACGTGGGTACCGAATCCGAACCCCAGTTCTCGGATTACTTCTACGCCAAGTCGAACGGCTTCGATCTGACCTGTCCGGCTTCCGGCTGCATGGGCTGCTTTCCGCGCGTCGTCCACTGGGATGCCGACGCCCGCAAGGACCTGCTCATCGGCCAGTCGAATGGCGTCATCAAGGTATTCTTGAATATCGGCACGGACGAGGAGCCGACGTTCGACGGCGGGACCGAACTCCAGGTCGGCAAGCCCGGTTTGAAGACAAATATAGACGTGGGCAATCGCGCCACGCCGTCCGTCGTCGATTGGAATAGCGACGGTCGAAAAGACCTCGTCTCCGGAGCCTATGACGGAAGGATACACATTTTCATCAATGAGGGAACCGACGCGGAGCCGGACTTCATCGTCGAAACCTTTCCCAGGGAGGATGGGGCCGACCTATTCGTGCCCGGCAGCCGCTCAAGCCCCGTGATTGCCGACCTGGACGGCGACGGCAGAAAGGACATCCTCGCAGGCAATACGAATGGTGAGCTGCTGCTCTACAACAACGTTGGCACGGACGAAAAGCCGAGCTTCTCCGGCTACGTGCTTATCGAAGCCGGCGGCCTGCCCATCGACCTGGCCGGCTCGCCGCGGTCCAGGCCGTTCCTGTGCTACTGGACGGGCGACGGACACTTCGGCCAGCCGGACGCCTATGCCGACGTGCTCATCGGAGCCGGCGACGGAAAGGTACATCTGTACCAAGGCATGCCCATCCCCGCCGATCTCGACCTCGACGGCGACGTGGACTTCGCCGATTTTGCCCTGTTCGCCGACCATTGGCAAGAACGCCGCGCCCGACCGTAGGGGCAACCCCGCGTGGTTGCCCTGGGCAAG
>JARRQQ010000378.1:0-7852 GCA_037381725.1 Sedimentisphaerales bacterium | reverse complement strand
GTGGTTTGAGGCCAACCTCAAGGCCATCCGGCGCTTCCCGGAGGTGCTATTTTTGCCGGGTTTCTGGTCCGAGTTCGGCATGTGCACGGAGCCGTCGGCGTTCGGCGCCAAGTGCACCTGGCAGGAAAGCGAGTTGCCTTACGCCGACAAGGTCATCACCGATATTCAAACCGCCTCTTCGCTAATCAAGCCGGACCCGAAGAAGGACGGCCTATTGCCCTTCATGCTCAATCGTCTCAAGCACTACCAGGATCCTATGGAGGGCGCCGGACACCACATCCGGTTCGCCGTCTCGCGCGGGCCGCTAAATGTCGCCTCGTTTCTGATGGGCACGACGGAATTCCTCATGGCGATCCGAACCGATCCCGAGAAGACCCGCGCGCTGCTCGAGACGGTCACGGATTTCATTGTCGAATGGGTCAAGCTTCAGGCGCAGACGTTCCCGTCCATCGGCGGTGTGCTCATTCTGGATGACATCGTGGGCTTTCTCGGCGAGCAGGATTTCAGGGATTCGGCGATGCCCTACCTCAAGCAGGTTTTCCAATCGCTCGACGTGGCCGTGAAGTTCTTCCACAACGATGCGATGGGGCGAGTGTGCGCACCTTATCTTGCCCAGATGGGAGTGAATCTCTTCAACTTCAGTTTCCAGCACACGCTGGTCGAGATGAAGGAATTGACGGGAGGTGCGGTCACTTTGCTTGGGAACATCCCCACGCGGGACGTGCTGGCGGCGGGAACGCCCGATGAGGTGAAAAACAGCGTCAAGGCGGCGCTGGATTCTCTCCAGGATAGGCGCCGGGTCATTCTGTCATGCGGCGGCGGTATGCCCCCGGACGTCCCGACCGGGAACATCAAAGCCTTTCTGTCCGCAGCCGGACATCCTGGATGAAAACAAGAGAGGACGGTGGATGATTGATCCATCGCCCATCATCTATCATTCTACCATCGCTCGACGGCCTTCGAGGGCAAGGTTCGACACACATCTCTTATGATCGCCTGAATCCTGTCGGCCTCCTCAGGAGACAGGGGCAGACCGGACGACGGGCCGACAGCGGGGCCGCTGAGCAAATCGTTTTCCTGAACGGCTCCACCGCCCATGCCGAAGAGGCCTGAGCCACCTGTGGCGCCCCGACCCGAGCCGTGGGAGATCCACAGGATGCTGCCGTCCTCGACGTCGATCATCGTGGCGGTGATGGAGATGACTTCGCCGAAGTGGGGCACGTTGACGGTGAGGACAGCCGGAGCTTTGAGAGCCTCGCCGATCTCGACGGCCTCTTCAGGGTTGCTCAAATCCGTGTATTCAGGCTCGTTGGCTTCAGCCGCCCGACGGGCCAGCAATCTCCGGACTTGAGGCCGGCCTATCGGGGAGTAGCCATGTTGCAGGAGTTCGATGGCGAAGAACTCGGCAATCTGGTCCCTGGCCGTCTCGCTTTTGATCGTCCCTTCGACGGAGACAATCGCCACCTTCTCGACGCCACTGAAATCGTACCCGACCCTGGCGGAGCTTTCCTCTCTCGACCCCGCACAGCCGCCGATCAGCAAAGTGCTCGCCAATACCACGTAAATGATGCTCTTCATAGCCTATATCTCCCACAAGAAGATTGTGAAGTATACCTAATCGTCCTATTTTAACATATAGATTGATACAATATCAAGGATCTTGTTCGCCAGCTACTGTTCGACGCCTGCGCGACCAAGCGGCTCGCCGCCCACGGGATCTTTGGCGAGACCGGGTCTTTCAGGTCGGTTTGGCCATTCCAATCTGTCGAAGAGGAACTCGCTGGCCTGGCGTATCATCACCGACGGCATGCACGGCGATACTTCAATCGAGCCTATGACGTCGTTATCGTACTCATTCAGGGCAGCGAGCAGATAATCCCAGTCCTCGCGGGGTCGGCCTCCGCCGCACCAAAATCGACACAGGCCCTGGTAGGCCGAGCCATCGCCGGGGAAGCCGAAAGTGCCCGCCGACGTCCTCGTTCGGGGCGGCAGGCTGTTTCGGGGCGGGCCATAGATATCGCTCAAGTGCACGTGCGCTATTTTGGGTCCAAGCTCATCCACGCACTGCCTGAACGAACATTCGTCATCGGCTCGGCCGCCCCCGGTATCGAGACAATATCGGATGGACTCGAACCTCTTGCCCACTTCCAGGAGCGTCGCCAAGCGACCCGTCTCAAGGCACAAAGTGACCTCGTGCTCTTGGGCGAGTCTCACGATTTCGGCGGCAAAACCGGCGCCATTCAATTCCGAGTTGTCCGGGACGCCCATAGTTTGCAGGTCGGTCACGATATTCGCGCCCAATCGCTTGGCGCACTCGATCTGCTCAGCCCATTGCCCGATAGTGGGGCTGTCGTAACGCGAACGCATCGCGACGAGCATGCCCTCGGTTGCGGCCTCGAGCCGGGGCCAGTTTCGCCTCTCGTAGCGACACTCGTGCTGGCCCTTGAGGGTCGGCCATAACTCGATCCCAAAGCCCAGGGATTTGAGAAGCTCGCATTCGGTCTCGAACGAAAGCGGGTGCTCGCGCCCCCAGAAAACCATCGACGAAATCACGTACCTGATTCGCATCGCGCTACCGTCTCCTGCTAACCTGATTTCCTCCTTTCCCGCCGGACCGGTCCCGAGTCTCTCTCGGGATGGCGGCAGGTGGGTATCCTCCTTCCGTGTTCCCCGTACTATTATCGTTCAAAAATGAGCAAGAATTGAGAGTTTATTTCAAATTATCGCCTTTTTTAGGCGTAAAATGGACAATTGCGGTTCCTTTCAAGGAAAAATTCCTGTTACCTTCGTTCGAGTTCTTGCCTTTACCCGTATAGATAAGGTAGAAGCTTAGATAGACGCTCAGATGTCGGAAGCGGCGTTTGAGGCCCCTTAGGGATTTGGTGAAGAAAGGAGGCCTGAATATGTGGGTATTGAAAATTGCACTGACTATCCTGGCGTTGGGATTTGCCGTCGAGCCCGCCCTGGCGGGCAGAACCTCGCGGCAGAGCGCCAGAGGGGGAAATAGCAGCAGGAGGAGCAGTTCGATAGCGAGATCGTCATCGTCCTCGAGGAGCATTTCCGCCCCGCGAAGGAGCGCTCCGAGTAGGTCTATCACGTCGCGGAGTTCCAGCCGGGTGAACAGCCGGATCTCCAGATCACCTTCGAGAAGCACGTTTGGCCGAAGTTCATCGAGCCGGACCAGGATTTCCTCACCGCGGACTTCTTCCAGTTATTCTCGCGGTTCGGTCAGCAGCCGACGCTCGGTGAGCGTGCCGAGTATTCGCAGTCGGAGCACCACCAGGTCGCCTAGCACGCGAGGGTCCGTCATTCACAGACAAACGACAACGCGATCAAATCGGTCCACTGGATCAAGCAATCGCAGAAGCTCGCTATGGAGGACGCCGTCGTCAAGCACGCGATCCGTGAACATTCCGAGCCGGTCGAGCACGGCGACGACTCGGAATACGAACACGAGTTCTAGCCGAAGCCGGATCGGTGGTTTGATCGGGCGCCGGAGTACGACCAACCAGTCGCGCACTTCGCGTAATACGAACACGGCGGGCCGAAACACGACAACTTCCACCTTCGGACGGAGGAATTCGAGCAGAACCGAGAGTTCCTCGTCGTCGCGGACGATTTCGGGATCACATATTTCGCGTTCGACGCGGAGCAGGACGCCGTCGATTTCGAATTCGAGATCCGCAACGACCAGATCGAACGATAGCTCGCGCTGGCGACGCCAGTCCTACCGGTCCGTCAAGTCGGAGCGCAGCCGGATTGGCAGCCGAATCACCGCCCGGACGCCGTCCACGTCTGTCACCACGAGGTCCGGCGCGACGACCAGCAGCCGGGCCGGAGCAGGAAACTCAGGCACACGTTCCGAAAGGCGTCGGGAATCCGGAAGGACGTCGAGCATTGGACGCTCCATCGGGAGCTCCGTGGCGGGGGCTACAACGGAGACACGCCGGTCGGAGAGGTCTGCGGATTCGTCAAGGTCGAGCCGCAGATCGAGCAGTCTGGTTCGCGGCGCCGGGGCGGCCGGCGGCTCATCGCGCGGTTCGCGCGTGAATAGAAAGGCGGCTTCGCCAGGAGCGGTAGGGTCCAGGACTCCGTCGGCGAGCGCTAGTGGAGCGCGGATCGGCAGGCGAGACGGAACCACTCGGAATCACCGCTTCCGGGCGGCGCGTCCGTCCAATCTGGTCTACCATGACCGACCGAGTCTCATCAGGGATTCCTACCACTACGACTATCGCTACAGAGACTATCACGGGCTGCTGCGCCACAGGGTGATTTGGCCCAGGTATCACTTCTACATAAGCTACGGCTACGGTCCGTGGTTCACGTGGCGGTGTTTCTACCCGTATTATCACCGCAAATACGTGTTCGTCAGCCTGGGCGGTTACTGGCCCTTCGGCTATAGCTACCTGCGGTACTACTGGTACGGCTGTCATCCTTACTGGTGGTACGGGTATTATCCGATTGCCCGCGAGATCCAGACGCCCGTATACAACTACTACACGTACAACTACTACACCGACGAGGCCGCGCAGCCGGCGGATCAGGCGGCTTTGGAGCAGGCCGAACAGGACAAGGGCCCCGACCAGATGACACTGGCCGACGTTTACTTCGAGGAGGCGGTCAAGGCGTTCGAACAAGCCAACTACCAGGCCGCCGCCACGAAGTTCGCCCAGGCAATGAAGTTGTCGCCGGAAGACAAAATCCTTCCGTTCGCGTACAGTCAGGCCTTGCTGGCCACCGGGCAGTACTCGGAAGCGGCTCAGGTCCTCCGCCAGGCCCTGGCGAAAATCCGGCATGCCAGCCAGGATTTGGAGAATGCCCGGGCGGCCGGCGTGCTGCTGGACCTTGCTCAGAAGATCAAGACGAGCGAGGCCTCCGAGGCTGAGGAAGGTGCGAGTCCGACTCCGGCACCGGCGCCTCAGAGCGAGGCGACTATCGAGGCGAGTCCTTTGGAGCCCGACCACACTGTGGCGATGATGGAGATGAGTGTCGAAGATGAGACCCTGCCGAGCCAGGTGGCGGACGAGGCGGCGCCCGTGGAAGGGCTGAAAATCGCCATGGCCGAAAACGAATCGCGGCGGCCGAGGCCCGCTCTGGCGCAGATGCCGATGGGCGTCGGCGACTACTCCCTGAAATGGCAAGGGGTGATGTTCCTCGCCAGCGTGTGTACCATTGCGGTCAGCGCAGGAATTCGAGGCTACATGCGGGGTTGATAAGCCCCGTAGTTGATCGAGGCGGCTCCACATTCGGGAGGCAGGAGAAATCAACGATGAGATCCATCGCGTACACGATTCTCATTGCGGTGCTATTGGTTGGTTTCGTGCAGGTTGCTAAGGGCTGGGAGGAGTTTCCCGTCCGGGCTTCGACTGACGACCAGGGACAGCCGGACGTCTCAGGAACCATCGTGGCCTGGCATCAACTCATCGCTGAGTACGGGGACTACGACATTCTTGTTGCGGACGTGAATCAAGCCGCGGAACCCTTCTTTCTCATGATCGGCGATGCCAACGACCAGATGAATCCCGCCGTGTATGACGATATCGTCGTCTGGCAGGACCATATCGTCCAGGGCGGCTCGGTCGACTGGGACGTTCGTGGGGCGGACTTCACCGATCGCGGCCAGCCTCAATTCTTTGCTGTAACCGCTGTGATCGACAATGACGAGCAGTGGCCGGCTATCAGCGGAAGTACCGTCGTTTGGGAGGACGGTCTCGACACGGCCCTCGATATCTACGGTGCCGATATCACCGATTTGACGTCCCCGCTGGAATTCCCTATCGGGGTATTCGAGGCCACCCAGCAGCGCCCGGCCATATACAGGACGACGGTTGTCTGGGAGGACACCTATTTCGGCGATTGGGACATCTTCGGGGCCGATGTTTGGCAAAAGAACAAGCCGGAGCAATTCGGCGTTGCGGCTTTCGAGCACGACCAGCGCAATCCGGCTGTCTCAGGCAACATTGTCGTCTGGCAAGACGACTATTTCGGCGACTGGGACATCTTCGCCGCCGATATCTCCGATCCCAATGATCCCACCGACTTTGCCATAGCCGCGACGGAGGTCTCGCAGACCAATCCCGACATCGATGGAAATATCATCGTCTGGCAGGACGACCGGCACGGCAACTGGGACATATTCGGCTATAACCTCACCACGGGCGCCGAATTTCAGATCACGGATGATCGTAACGACCAGACCCGCCCGGCTATCAGCGGAAATATCGTCGTTTGGGAGGACAATCGCGACGGGCATCCCCAGATTTATGCCGTTGTTCTGGATGGCCCCGCCATCGCCCAATGCACGTCCCCCATCCCCGGCGACGTCAACGGCGATTGCGCGGTGAATTTCGCCGATTTTGCCCTGATGGCCTCGTATTGGCTCGAATGCCGCCTCGACCCCCAAGAAGCCTGCCCTCCTCTGTGATTGACCATTCCTTTTCCAAGTTTGCTGGCTTATCCTCGAACCGTCCCCTTTTTCGTAAGAACCTATCAAATTAGGACTTGGGAGCTTTTTGGGCTCTCTTGGAGATATTCAGAAATCCCATTGTATGACCAAGTAGTCAGTATTGAAGAATTCTATCGAACAGGCTATAATTGCCGTTACCAACGCTTGTGTGGATGCCTTTTATGTGTAGGCCAAGAGTCTGAGTGTCGCGTCCCGATTCGCCGAGATTTCGGGGCGGGATTGCCTGCGAGGGCCGGATGCCCTCGGTTCGATAGGGTGGGAGTTATAGATCTGTGATGAACAAGCGGCTGCGAAACGCTCTTAAGGGAATTGTTGCTTCAGACGCCGAGCGGCGGCGCAGGGCAATGGAGCCTTTTGTACGGGCGACATTCGAGATGTTCGGTAGATATTTATACCGGTATTTGGGCAACGAAGTTGAGTGCGAGGATGTCCTGGAAGACGTTTATGCCGACATTTGGGAGAATCCGGACCGTTTGCGAAACGTGGCGAGTGAGAAGGAGCTCGTGCGAACCGTATATCTGTATTACATGCGGAAGCACCTCAGAGAGGTCTACAGAAGAATGAATCGACACTTATATCTATCGCAGCGCGACCTGGGGAATTTGATGGCCCCGGACTTGGGGATCTTGGAGTCGCTGTCTCAGGAGGAGCTTGAGAAGGCCCTTCATCGCGCCCTGGGAAGGCTCAAATCGCGGGAGCGACGGGCAATAGAGCTTTGGATGCAAGGTATGTCGAGCAGGGCGATTGCCAACGAGCTCAAGACGACGGTCGGGGCGACGAAAATGCTGAAATTCAGAACGATATTGAAGCTTAAGGCGATGCTAAGCGATTGCTGTCAGGAAAGCTGGCAGTGAGTTTTTCATGGGAGCGAGTAACGATGGCTGATACAAACCGGACAATTCAAGAGTTGTTGAGTGATTACGCAGGGGCGTTGCGGGACGGCTGCGTGCCGGTCTTTCTCAAATCCCTGACGCGCCAGGAAGGACATTTGATCGGGTCTTCGCGTGAGTTTTGGGATGCTGCCGAGGTCGTGCGCGTTCTGAACGGCGTCGGATTTGCAGAAAAGGCTGTAACGCCAGACGTGGGCTTGTTCATGTCTCGCGTCGACGCCAACATCGTCTCCCGGCTGAAGAAGGCCAGGACCGTATCGCGGCGCAGACGCACAAACGGGGCCAGGTCCGCACCCAGGACGCCGAAGGCTGAGGAAATGGTATGATACTGGATTGTTACCAGTGCTCGTCATGTTACTTCGAGGACAAGGAGCCGTCCTCGCGAATCGATCCTGCGACCATCTCGCTGGCTCAGCCGAGGATGGACTTTGAGGACGTGCTGGTAATATTCGTGTGCGTCGAGATTTACGACGACAGGCAGGAATTGACGCAAGCG
>JARRQQ010000377.1:0-4955 GCA_037381725.1 Sedimentisphaerales bacterium | reverse complement strand
CCGACGAACTCGCCTTGGCGATTGACGACGGGGCTGCCGGAATTGCCCCCGATGATATCCGCCGTGGAGACGAAGTTCAGCGGCGTGTTCAGGTCCAACCGATCCTTGCGATCGATCCATCGCTGTGTCAGGTTGAAGGGCGGCTTGTAGTGGTGCGCCGCCGCCCGCTTATACAGGCCGGCAAAGGTCGTCTGGAACGGGATCGCCCGGCCGTTTTCCTCATAACCCTTCACTTCGCCGAACGCCAGGCGCAGCGTGAACGTCGCATCCGGGTAGGGCGTGGTCTTTGCCAGGGCCAGCCGGGCCCGCGTGATCTTCGCGTGCGCTTGCTGCTTGATCTCGTCCTGGGTCTCGATGATCTTGCGGACGGCCCGTGCCGGCGGGTCGATCAGTTGCGCCAGATCGATCATCGGATCGTGCGCCGCCAACACGTCGGCCGGCGTGCCTGCGTAGAGCTTCTTGCGAAATGCGACGTTCTTCAGTTTGGTCCCCGCGATCAGCTCCGCCGCTCTCTCTCCCGGCGACTTGCCGGCCAGCACTTTCTGCACCAACGGGTCCGTATACCCAAGCTGCTCGACCAGCCAGGTCAGCGAGTTGGCCAGCTTGAGCTGCTCGAAATCGTCGTAGATCGGCTCGGGCGAAAAGAGCTGAAACTCTAACGATTCGAGGTTCGACTCCCGAAATTCGCGCAGGCGCTCGCCGTTGGGCTTGCTCTTTTCCTCGACAGCCCGAAGGATAGTGCGACCGATACCGAACAGGGTGCTGTTGAAGCCGTTGGCGCTTTCGAGCAGCCTGTACCGGAGGGCGTTCTCGGCGATGATTCGCTGTGCCTCGCTGATCCGGTCCCAGGCGGGCAGGATTTCCTTGGCCTTTGGCGACCTCGCCACAGCCGCCCGCAGTTGCTCCTCATCGGTCTGCTTTTTCTTCATGATCGCAGGATCGAGCAGCCCGGCGTACATGCCGTTACGGGCCTTCCGGCTGTTCTGCACGCCGAACAGAAGGTCTCGTGCCCGCCGGGCGTTTTCCTCGTCCTCCGCACTGTAGACCGATAGCGCCACTTCCAGGTTGTTCAGCCATTGCAGCGCGTAGGGAAACTGGTTGTCGCGGAGATATTCCAGTTCGGTCATCGTCAATTGCCGGCTGGTATGGCCCGGATTGCCCGAGACGAACACTAACTCGCCGTCACTCACCCCCGCCGTGCTCCACGTCAGGTAGTCTTTCACCTTGGCGGGCTTGCCGTTCTCGTAGGCCCGGAACAGGCAGATATCCAGGTCGTAGCGGGGATACTCGAAATTGTCCGGATCGCCCCCGAAGAAGGCCGTTTGCTGCTCCGGCGCGAACACCAGACGCACGTCGGTGTACTTTTTGTAGCGATACAATTGATACTTGCCGCCCTCGTAGAGCGTAATCACGTCGCTGCGCAATCCCGTCTTTTCCAGCGACTCTTTCTCGATCTCGGCCATGATCGCCCGCCGCGCCTGGAACGCCTCCTCGGGTTTCATATCCTCCTTGACGGCCGCGTTGACCCGGGCCGTCACGTCCTCGATGCTCATGAGCACGTTCAATTCCAAGTCCAGGCACTGCTTTTCCTCGGCCCGGCTACGCGCATGGAACCCGTCGCGCAGATAATTATGCTGCTCATCGCTGAACTTCTGCAGCGCATCGGCGCCGACGTGATGGTTCGAGAGAATCAGACCATCGGCCGACACGAACGACCCGGAGCCGCCGTTGTTGAAGCGCACCGACGATTTCTGCAAATGCTCCAGCCAGGTGTGCGTCGGCCCGAAACCGTATTTCTCTTTCAACAGTTGGCGGGGCGGATCGTTGTAGAGCCACATGCCTTCGTCCGCCATCGCCGGAACCGGCCCGCCACCAGCGGGTAAATTTACCGTCACGATCACCGCCATCATCATTGCTCGCAAAACCGTCTTCATGGGTCAACCCTTTTCTCTTGGTGACTATACGTGTTCAGATATACTCCGTCCAATCCGAGCTCGTTCAGTAGAAAAGCATGATAGTGCACGCTCTTGTCAATTTGCTCGCTCAACGGCGTCGCCAGGCCGTGCCCCGTCTTTGAGCTGGTTCTAAGGAGAATGGGCCGGCCCGAGGAGGTCGCCGCCTGAAGACTGGCGGTCATCTTCCGCGAATGCATGGGGTCGACCCGCGGATCATTCGCCCCGGTCAGGAATAGTACGGAAGGATAGGCCGCGCCGTTCCGAACATTATGGTAAGGTGAATACGCGTAGAGCGCGCGAAATTGGTCGGGGTCTTTTACGGTCCCGAATTCCGGGATGTTGAATTCCCCATTGGGAGCCAGTTCCACCCGGAGCATATCGTATATTCCAACCGACGAGACCACGGCTCTGCAGAGTTCGCGGTGTTGGGTAATCATCGCGCCCATCAGCAGCCCTCCATTGCTGCCGCCCATGATGGCGAGCTTCTCCGGTCGAGTATAGCCGGCATCGATCATGTGTTGCATGGCAGCGGCGAAATCGTCAAACACATTCTGCTTTTTTGTGAGCATGCCTTCCCTGTGCCATTGCTCTCCGAATTCGCCGCCGCCGCGAAGGTTGGCTTGTGCGAAGACGCCGCCCTGGTCCATCCAAACGCGGCGCAAGGCGCTGAAGCCGGGCTCGATGCTCACGTCAAACCCGCCATAGCCGGTCAGCAGCACTGGATTCGAGCCATCCAATTTGACACCTTTACGCCGGATTATATTCACGGGCACTTGGGTTCCATCTTTGGAAGTGGCGTACTCGCGTACGACTTCACAGTCGGAAAAGTCTACGGGTGATTGTGTAACCAGTGCCGTCTTGGCGGTCGTCCCTTCGTGCGGCCTGAAAAGGTACCATGCCGAGGGAACAATGTACGAAGTATTTCGATAGAGAATGTTATCGTCGGCTGCTGAAGTGACGATTTGTCCCACGCTGGATACGGGCAGAATCTCCGGACCTGCCTGGCGTTGCCCCTGGTGGTCGAAGACACGGATCTCCGAAGGACCGCCAAGCTGATACGTCACGTACAGACGGTTACGCGTTGCCACCATGGGAGGATGGCCGTAGAAATCTGAAACGATCGTATCCTGGCCTTCGGGAATGATGACTTTGGCCTTTTGCACAGAAGGATCGGCCAAGCAGAGCTTCAATATCTTGCCTCGAGGCGCACCAGCGCGGGAAATCAAGAACAGGCCGTCATCCGTTCCGAACGTCGCCTGGACGATGTGGTCATCGTAACCCGCGATTTGTTTCCATGTCCCCTCGGGAGCGTGAAGATAATAGGCGAAACGTCCACTATCCCCGTATTGTACGGTTGCCAGGACGTTGCCGGAGTTGGCGTCAGTTTCGAGGATGATTTCCGCTATCCGGGGAAAGTCTCTGCCAATCTCATAGGTGTCTGTGTCCGGCGACGTTCCCATTTTGTGAAACCAGACTTGCTGGTAGAAATTCATGTCCTCAGACGGGCGCTCGCCTCGCCGAGGATATCGTGTGTAGTAGAAACCCGAGCCGTTGGGTGTCCACGTCAGATCGCCGCCGGCCGTGCCTCCGTTGACACGGCGAATGACTTCGGTCTTTTCCTTGCCGGTATCGGTCGCATAGATGTGCACGTCTCCGCTCTCCGAGCCTCCAGCCGAAAGGGAAACAGCGACCGTATTTGTATCTGGAGACGGTACGTACCAATCGATGGAGGTTGATCCGCTTGGGTCGATTTTGGTTGGATCAACGATCGTTCGCTCCGAATTTGGTTCTTGTGCAGAGGGCATGACCACCAGCAACGGCTGCTCCAGGGGCGGCTGCCGCTTGACGGCAAAGAGCTTTCCTTTACGCCAACAGAGCGAGCTGTAACTAACCGATTCGGCGGTCAATATTTCGGAGATCCGTTCGCGAAGCTCTTCGACGTGAGGCAGATTATCGAGAATACCTCGGGCATAGGCATTTTGCCTCTCGCTCCAGGCTCGTACCCGCTCGTCATTCCAATCTTCAAGCCATTGATACGGGTCGATAACCTTTACGCCGTGATACTCATTGATGACCGGTATTTGACGGGTCTGAGGCGGTCCGGACACGGCGCAGCTGGCCAGCCCCCAGGGAGCCAGCACGATCAGCATGACAGACACGAGCTTTGTGGGTCGCATCAGCGGTTCCTTTCATCGGAGAAGCACGCAACGTTCTTCGTGCCCAATTGTACCAGGACGCGCTGCTCGGAACAAAGCCAAATCAGCAGTAGCATATGATCGGATGAGGACAGCCTGTCCTCGTTCATTTGGGGATTGAACAAGGAATCGACATCTTGTACCATGAACAACGTTCGCCTCCGAACCGCTGTATGTGGCAGTCTCCGACACGATCGGTGCGCCCGATGTCCGTATCCCCTCGGAATGAAAGAGATCGAGGTCTGTGCAGGCTTTTGGAGGCAGCGATTGTCCAGAAAATAGGACCTCTTGTGTCATATCGAGGCAGTATTCCCCGTATTTGACAAACAACGCGCATACGAATTTTGCTTTCTCTTTTGCCTCCTTTTCGGTTTCCACAGCACAATTTTCTCATTTGCCGGAGAAACTATTGAATTGTTGTTGAGGCCATGTTATTATTAGTCTATCCCAAGGAGGGTCGGTTTGGCAGGGTGTTAAGGGGAAATCCCAGCGTACAATTGCCGTAAGCAAGAAAGAGGAATCGGTACGACCACAATGGCAAGACCATGTGGGACGAAAGGAGGAATCCAATGCACAAGACAATGTTCAAACGGTCTCCCAATCTCATTCTTTTGTTGATGGGTTTGCTGTGCTTGTGGAGCGCCCAGGCGATGGCCCAGACCCCGGAGGACCCCATTCCTCCGGACACAGATTCGCCGCCTTTCATTACTGACCTCGTGGACATCACTGCACTGACTCAAGAGCAAGTGGCGCAGATGCGAAGTGATGGCCTCGGCTGGGGGAACATCATGATAGCCACGCGTCT